>JBFZEF010000353.1:0-3881 GCA_041307045.1 Halioglobus sp. | reverse complement strand
CCGAGGTGGAGGCCCTGCGCAAGGAGTTCGACCTGCCAGGCATGCTGATCCTGCAATTTGCTTTCGACGGCAACCCCGACAACCCCTATCTCAGCCACCTGCACCACAGCGAGGACATGGTTTACACCGGCACCCACGACAACGACACCACCCTGGGCTGGTTCGAGAGTCTGGACCCCGCGACCCGCGAGCGGGTCTACGCCTATTTCGGCCACCCCGAGGAGGCCATGCCCTGGATGCTGATCCGACAGGCCGTGGCCTCGGTCGCCAACACGACCGTCATCCCCTGGCAGGATTTCCTCGGCCTCGACGGCCGCCACCGCATGAACACCCCCGGCACCACCGAGGGCAACTGGCGCTGGCGATTTGACTGGGCCCAATTGCCCGCCGGGCTCGCCGGGCGGATCGGCGAACTGCTGCAGTCCAGCCAGCGCTGCCCGCAGGGCTTTACCGCCGTCCACCGCTGACAGGTCGGGGCCAGGCAGGTTTCAGCTGGCTCGCCAGGGCCGCCCCCAGGGGCAACTGGATCACCAAAGGTATACATTTGTCTACTTTTGCGAGAGTTGCTAGACTACCGGTTTTCAACCCCCGCAGGGCGCGGCACGCGTGGCCCGTCCACCCCTGTGCACCGAGGAAGAAACCATGGCAGATGCCGCAGAAAACCTTGTCCCCATAGAACAGCTGTTCGATCCCAACTCCCCGGAGTACCTGGTGGACCCCATCCCCCAGTGCCTCGCCCTGATGAGGCGCGGACGCCTGGTCTGGTACGCGCCCTGGCAGGCCTGGATCATGACCCGGATGCCGGACATCATGGCCTGCTGGAAAGAGGAGCCCCTGTCCTCGGATTTCTATGACTGGGAATTCGCGCCGGCCCGCCCCCCCGAAGACCAGTGGACCAACTTCGAACGGGCCCTGATCGGCCACAGCCTGCTGGCGGACCACGACCACCACCGCCTGGTGCGGCGGGTAACGGCGCCGGCCTTTTCCCGCAACGTGGTGGACTCGATCCAGCGCAAGATCGAGCCGGACGTCAAGCGCCTGTTCGACGAGTTGGGCACGCCGGACAGCTTCGATTACATCGACAAGATCGCCGCCCACATACCCTTCATCTCCATTACCCGTATGGTGGGGATCCCGGAAAAATACTGGCCGGATATCAAGCAGGTCATCATGACCTTCACCGAGACCTGGAACCCCACCATCTCCGACGAGCGCAGGGAGAAGGCGCGGCAGGACAGCAACCGGGCAATCGACATTCTCAAGCTGGTCATCGCCGAGCGCCGCCAGGCCCCGGAGCAGGATGATTTCCTCAGCACCCTGCTGCGGATCGAGCGGGAAAACCCCGGCTTTGAAGAGGGCGACATCATCACCCTGATCCTGGCCCTGATCGGCGCCGGCGCCGACACTACCCTGGTGGCGCAGCAGTGGTCGGTCTACTGCCTGCTCAAGCACAAGGACCAGGTGCCCAAGGCGCTGGCATCCCCGGATGCATTCTCCAACGCCTTCAGTGAAATCAGCCGTTGGGGCACCGCGTCCAAGATGGGTTTCGCCCGCTACGCGCCGCGGGACATGGAGATTCTCGGCCACCAAGTGCGCAAGGGCCAGATGGTGCTGATGATGCCTCACCTGAAGGACTACGACCCCGAGTACTACGATCGGCCGGAAGTGTTCGACGTGGAACGCACCTTCAACCCGGACGTGCTGTTCGGCTACGGCCCCCGCTACTGCATCGGCGCCTCCCTCGCCAAGCGCCAGCTGTACCTCACCATCTCCGAGCTGTTCAGGCGCTTCCCGAACCTGGAACTGGCGGGAGAGCCGGAGCGGGACGGCAGCGACCACAACGCGGTGGTATTCAAGCGGCTGATGCTGAACACAAATTGCAAAAAAGCCGGGTGAAATTGCCCGGATGAAAAAGCCTGGATGAAAAAGCCCTGTCCAAACCGGGCGTGACTCCATTAGACTTGACGGCACAAAATACGCCCGCTCGCGCGGCCGTATCGGTTCTGTTATCCCTGGGGAGCACACATGAGAAAATCTATACTGGGCTGCGCTGTCGCCGCGGCGTTGGCTGGCGCGGGCAATGCGATGGCCGGCGGTTTATGGCTGAATGAATATGGCGATTTTTCCGGCGGCCGCGCCAGCGCGGGCGCATCGGCCGGCGTCGGCGATGCCTCCACCATCATGCACAACCCGGCCAGCAGTACCCGCCTCAAGGGCAACCAGCTGTTCGTCGCCGCCGGCGCCTACCTGCCCCAGGTAAAGTTTGATCCGAAATACACCACTCCTGAGCTGGGTAGCGGCAACGGCGGCGATGCCGGTGAGACAGCACCTGCCGGCGGCTCGGCCTATGTTCACGACTTCGGTTCCGACCGATGGAGCGCCGGCATCTATGCGGTGGGCCTGTCGGGCGCGGGCCTGGACTACGACGACGACTGGGTCGGGCGCAACCAGGCAACCAAAGTCGACCTGCTGGTCGCGGCTGCCGTCCCCACACTCGCCTACAGGGTGACGGACAAGCTCTCACTCGGGGTGGGCGTGCAATACTGGTACTCCAACCTGAATCTACACCTGCGTGTACCCCGCATCGACCAGGAGAAGGAACAAGTCAGGGCTTCGGTCAACGGCGACGACACCGGTTTTGCCGTCAAACTCGGCAGCATGTATGAACTGACCGACCGAACCCGTTTCGGTATCACCTACCAAAGCAAGATAGATGAGAAATTCGACGGCGATCTGAAGCTGGTGGCACCCGGCGGTGGGATACTCCCTCCCGGTACTGAGGAGAGCGTCTCGTCCAGGACTGAGCTCACTCTCGCTGACTATGCCCGGTTTGGTATGCACCACGACATGGACGAGCAGTGGAGCGTGAGCCTAACACTGGGCTGGGACAACTGGAGCCAATTGGGCAACGTGCCCCTCTCCACCGACAATCGTTCCGCCGCGGTACCCGCCCGCTGGCACGACACCTACCACTACGCCTGGGGCGCAGAATACCGGCTGGACCAGCGCTGGGCCTTCACCAGCGGCGTTGCCTACGATACCAACCCGGTAGACGCACAGAATCGCAATGCCCAATTGCCGGTTGACCGGCAGGTTCGCTATGCGTTTGGCACCCGCTATACCATCAGTGAGTCCCTCAATGTCGGTGGCTACGTCAATTACGCCGACCTCGGCAGGGCCAGGATCGAGTCGAAACGTTGGGGCGGCGAATACCAGGATAACGGCGCTTTGCAGCTCGTAGCCAACCTCAACTGGACCTTCTGATCCCGTGCGCAGTCCCCTCCTTCTATTGATCGTGCTTTTGGCGGGCTGCTCTACCATCCTGCCACCGGGAAATAAAGCCATTACCCAGGTCGATGAGGCCAGCGGTTACCGCATGGACGCTGCCAGGGAGCGGGTCCTGCAGGAGCAAAACATTGTGCTGCTGGCTTTTTCCGGTGGCGGCACCCGGGCCGCGGCGCTGTCCTACGGCGTGATGCAGGAGTTGCGCGACACCCTGATCGACGTCGACGGCAAGCCAGTGCGGGTACTCGATGAAGTCGATGCCATTTCCTCGGTATCGGGCGGTAGTTTCACCGCTGCCTATTACGGCCTGTATCGCGACCGCCTGTTCGAGGATTATGAGGATGAATTCCTGAGGCAGGGAGTGCAGGACGCCCTGATCAAGCAGTTGTTCAACCCCATGCACTGGATCCGCAGCGGTGTCGATGGCTTCAACCGCACCGAAATGGCGATCGATTATTACAATAGCATCATGTTCCACGGGGCGACCTTCAACGACATGGCGAAGAACGGGGCACCGTTTATTGCCATCAATGCAACCGATCTCGGCAACGGCCTGCGCTTCACCTTCACCCAGGGCAGCTTCGACCTGATCTGCT
>JBFZEF010000352.1:0-7737 GCA_041307045.1 Halioglobus sp. | reverse complement strand
GACCACGCCTTGGTGAGCGCATAAGCCAGCACGAATTTGCTGCCCTCACCGTCGGTGCCGCCACCAGCAAAGTCGGAGTCGGTCCAGGCGCCGAGCACGGCATTGGCCTCGAGATTCTGGTACCAATACAGGAAGCTGACATTGCCCATCCCCGTAGAGAAGCCGGCGATATAGCCCGTGTCGAAGTCACTGGCATCGTCGTTATAGACATAGTCACCGAACAGTGAGAGTGGCATCTCGAACAGCGCTGTGTTCAGTTGCACGCCGGCGTTATACAGGGCGAAATCGTATTCGTAGACCTCGTCCCCCTGGGCGTTGATCACAGTGGAGTTGCCGTAGAATTCGTTGGGCCTGTAGGTACCGACACGTCCCTCGACGCCGAGGTCGTAGTAGGCGACAGCGGCAGACAGGTTGGTCTCGTCGGTAAAGGCGACTTTCATGCCCGCCTGAACACCGTAGGTGCCTTCGCTGCCGTCCGCGGCACCGTCGTCGCTCTCGATATACATGTAGGCAGCGTTGGCAAAGAACAGGTCGTCGGCATACCCCCCGGCAAAACCTTCAGGGCGCAGGTCACTGTCGAACAACAGGCTGCTGCCCTGGGGCAGCCAGAAGGGAACGGCATATTTACCCGCCGTCACCGAGGCGGTCTCCAGCGGGCGCCAGGTAGCGTAGGCCAGGTCGAGGTTGATTTCTTTGGTGGAAGCCCCGGTCCCGAGGGTCTGGTTGGTGGACACAGGGTCGACATTTCCGGAGGCCAGGCCCAGCCCAAGCTCCGTGTCGGAAGGCCCTTTGGCGATCACCGCCATGCGGGCGCGAACCCGGTCACGCGACCGGCCATCCTCGTCCTCCTCGTCAATATCCTCGTAGCGATAGCGGAAATCACCTTTGAGCTTGATATTGTCCGCCCAGGAACTCGCCTCGGACTGCTGCTTGACCACGGCGAGGTCTGACTGGGCAGCTTCCAGTTTCGAATCGGTCTTCGTGGTCTGTTCGCGCAGCTGATTATTCTCAGCCTCCAGGGCATTCAGACGCTGGGCCATGGCGGCCATCTGGGCCTTGAGCTCGGCGAACTCGGCCTCGGTCACGGCGGCGTGCGCCGGCAGGCTGCCCAGCAGCGCACCAGTAACAGAAATAGCCAGAAGTTTATTCATCTTTGATTCCCCCCGATGATGGCTATCGGGCGCGTAGCAGTGCCCGTATCCACTGTCATAATACTGTCATAATATTACATTTGTATTAGATGGATGAGCCAGAGGCAAATTAAGCGAGATTCAGGCTAATAAAGACCCCCCGCCCGCGGAGCGACTATCAACAAACCTGATAATTTGGAATCAAAAGGGAGGGATTGGCGGGCGGGGGATCGGGACGAGCGGCCAGCTCCCCTCAGGTAAATACACCTACCAGGACATAACTGAAACCCACTATCACCAAGACCTCCGCCACCAGCAATAAGCCAGTGACCCGCGGCACCCTGCCCCGCAACTCCTTCTCTGCTGCCTGTAAATTCATAGTCACCTCCCCCGAAGTGAAACCAGTTGTATATACATACAATACACCCGGTTCGGGTCAGGACAAGATATAAATCTGTGCTAAAGTGACATTTCTTTATGCCTGTAAATCAAGACGTTGGTATGGCCAAAACCAAGTTGCTCAATATCCGCATCGACCCCGAGCTAAAAAAGGGGGCCAAAAGGCTCGCGGAAGCGGACGGCCGCTCGCTCTCCAACTGGGTCACCGCCCTGATCGCGAGCAGGGTGAAGGAAGCGGAAAAAAAAGAGCCGAAGTCCGGGAAAAAAGATTGAGCTCTCAGGAACCGTGGCGCTGGCGAACTTCCTCCAGGGTCAGGTGCCTGACGTCACTCCCCTCCACCAGATAGATCACTTCCTCGCAGAGATTGACGGCATGATCGCCTATGCGCTCAAGGGCGCGCGCACAGCTGTTGACCCGCAGCATGTTTTTCACGCGCTGGGGTTGCTCCATCATATGGGTCATCAGCAGGCGCGTCAGGGTCTTGAACTCCCGGTCGATCTCCTCGTCACGGGCGATAATCGAGATCGCGAGTTCGACGTCGAGCCGCGCGAACGCATCCAGCGCGCCCTGCAGCATGGCGCTCACCCCGTCCCCCAGATGCTTCGGTTCGCGGTAGTAGGATTGCCGGTCCCGATCATCCGCGAGCTTCATCGCCATGCGACCGACCTTCGCCGCCTCGTCACCGATACGCTCCAGGTTTGACACCATGCGAATAACCGCCACCACCATGCGCAGGTCCCGGGCCGCGGGTTGGCGCCTGGCCAGAATATCCGTGCACTGGGCACTGATTTGCAGTTCCAGCTCATTCACCTGGTAATCCGATTTAGCGACGGACCTGGCCAGAGCTTCATCCCCGCTCACCAGGGCCTCCAGCGCCTGGCGGCACTGCTGCTCAACCAGGCCGCCCATTGTCAAAACACTGCTGCGCAGCTCCTCCAGTTCCGCGTTATACCGCTGGGACGTGTGTTGATCAGCCTGCAGGGGTTTTTCCATGGGGGGCTCCATAGCCAGTTCAACCAAATCGGCCGGTAATATAGTTCTCGGTGAGCTCATGCCTTGGCATGGTGAACACCTGCTTGGTCTCGCCTACCTCGATCAGCATGCCCAAATGGAAATAGGCAGTGCGCTGGGATACCCGGGCCGCCTGCTGCATCGAATGCGTGACGATGGCGATGGTGTAATTTTCCCTGAGTTCATCGATCAATTCCTCGATGCGGGCGGTCGCAATGGGGTCCAGAGCGGAGCAGGGCTCATCCATGAGAATCACCTCGGGGCTTACCGCGATCGCACGGGCGATGCACAGGCGCTGCTGCTGACCGCCGGACAGGCCGGTGCCAGGCTTGTCCAGCTGGTCCTTCACCTCATTGAACAGGCTGGCCCGGCGCAGGCTGTCCTCGACGATTTCATCCATCTCCGCCTTGTTGTGGGCCAGGCCATGGATGCGTGGACCATAGGCGACATTCTCATAGATCGACTTGGGGAAGGGATTGGGCTTCTGGAACACCATTCCGACCCGGGCGCGCAACAGCACGGTGTCCTGGTCAGCACCATAAATATCTTCTCCGTCCAGGGTAATGTCCCCCGATACCCGGCAGATCGGGATAATGTCATTCATCCGGTTGAGGGTGCGCAGAAAAGTGGACTTGCCGCAACCCGAAGGCCCGATCATGGCGATGACTTCATTCCTGCCCACGTCCAGCGAAACATTGGTAATCGCCTGTTTGTCGCCGTAGTAGACGTTGACGTTGCGCGCGGTCATCTTGGGGTCCGTGACAAAGGGTGCGCCAATTGTCTGGTAATCCTCCCGCTCGACGTGCTCGCGGATATCCAATGGTTGTTTTGTCGCACCGCCAGCCTCGGGCCGATCTACCGTGTCCATTTTCCTTTCCCCTGCTGCCAACGACAATATGTTTGACGCTTCATTCACTTGCAATGGATTGTACCCGACTATTTCTGTTCAAAGTGCCGGCGCAGATAGATCGCCAGGGCGTTCATCGCAATCAGGAAGCCCATGAGCACCATGATCGCTGCTGAAGTCTTCTCCGTGAAACCCCGCTCGGGGCTGTCCGCCCAGAGGAAGATCTGCACCGGCAACACGGTGGCCGCGTCACTGACGCCGGCAGGCGCATCCATTATAAAGGCGACCATGCCTATCATCAGCAGCGGAGCGGTTTCGCCCAGGGCCTGGGCCATACCAATGATAGCGCCGGTCAATATGCCCGGCATGGCCACGGGCAGGACGTGGTGGACCACGGTCTGCAATTTGGAGGCTCCGACACCCAGGGCGGCCTGGCGGATGGAGGGCGACACCGCCTGGATCGCCGCCCGGGAGGTAATGATGATGGTGGGCAGCGTGATCAGGGAGAGCACGATGCCCCCCACCAGGGGGGCGGAGCGCGGCAAGCCGAAGAAATTGATAAACACCGCCAGGCCCAACAGGCCGAACACGATGGAGGGTACCGCGGCCAGGTTGTTGATGTTGATCTCTATCAAATCGGTGATGCGGTTGCGGGGAGCGAACTCCTCCAGGTAAATCGCCGCCGCCACCCCGATGGGGAAGGCAATGACGAAGGTAACCAGCAGGGTGAAAAACGAACCATACAGTGCCACCTTGATGCCTGCCATCTCGGGTTCACGGGAGTCTCCCTGGGTGAAAAACGTTGTGTTGAAACGGGACTCCGTCCGCCCTTCGGCCCGCAGCCGGTCCAGCCAGGCAATCTGCAGGTCGTTTACGCGCCGGTCTGCTTCCGGCGTATCTGCGCCGACCTGTCCTTTCAGGTAACTCCCCGCCTCCGAATGCGCGCGCAGCCAGATCTCACTGGTCTGCCCTATCAGGCCGGGGTCGGCAAGTACCTGGTCCCGCACATTGTATTCCGCGCCAGCGCTGACCAGTCGATACAGCGATTGCTTGTCCTTGCGGCTGCTGGCGTCGGGAAACATGGCGCGCAGGCTGGACCGGATCGGGCTGAGGTAATCCGCGGCAAACATCTGCTCGCGGCTTGCCCCCGGCTCCAGGCCAAGCTCTGCGGGGTCCAGGTTTACAGTGACCCTGATGTACTGCTGGGTAAAAGCCGGGGTGCCCTTGCTGATGATGTCGTACAGCAGGACGAACAGGAAGGTGAAGCCTATGAGTACTGCCACCCGACCATACCACTGAAAGCGTCGCTCCCGGGCGTAGCGCTTTTTCAGGGAGGCCTGGATCGCCAGGCTGGCCCTGCTTGAGCGTTGCTCATTCGTATTGTTCACGGTACTTCCTGACAACGTAGAGGGCGATGATGTTGAGCATCAGCGTGACGAAGAAAAGCACAAGACCGAGGGCAAATGCGGCGAGGGTCTTGGGGCTATCGAATTCCTGGTCGCCGACCAACAGCGTCACGATTTGCACCGTGATGGTAGTCACCGCCTCCAGCGGGTTGATACTCAGCTTGGCGGACAGACCGGCCGCCATCACCACGATCATGGTTTCACCGATAGCGCGCGAGACCGCGAGCAAAATACCGCCCACAATCCCTGGTAGCGCCGCGGGTAGCAGCACATTGCGGATGGTCTCATTCATGGTGGCGCCCATACCCAGCGAGGCCTCGCGCAGGGTGTCGGGCACTGCATTGATGATGTCATCCGACAGGGACAGGACAAAGGGAATGATCATGATACCCATGACCAGGCCAGCGGCCAGGGCACTTTCCGAGGCCACGTCCATGCCGAGGGACTCGCCCAGGGTACGAATAAAAGGCGCCACCGTGAGCGCCGCGAAAAAACCGTATACCACCGTTGGCACTCCGGCCAGGATTTCAAGTACCGGTTTGGCGATGGCGCGGAATCCCGCGCTGGCATACTCCGAGAGATAAATGGCCGACATCAGGCCCACGGGTACCGCGATGACCATGGCCACCGCCGAGATCAGCAGGGTGCCGACCAAAAGCGGCACAAAACCGAAGGAACCCGAAGCCCCAACCTGATCGGCGCGAATGGCCATCTGCGGGCTCCATTCCAGCCCGAACAGAAAATCGGCCAGGGGGATGATCTGGAAAAAACGGATGGCTTCGAACAGCACCGAAAGCACGATGCTGAGCGTGGTCAGTACCGCCAGAAAAGAACAGGCGAACAGTATCCACTTGAAAATGTCCTCGACATGGTTGCGCGCGCGCAGGGCAGGGCGAATCCGGCGCAGGGCCAGCCCGGCGCCAAGCAGTGCGACCAGGAAAACCAGCAGGGCTTTGATGGTGCCACTGGAAGAGACCAGGGCGCGATAGTGATCCGCCGCGGCGACCTGGGTCGCGTCCAATTGCGCGGCGTCGCTGCTACCCCGGGCGTAACTCACGATCTGGTTGAAATAAAGCCCCTGCTCGGTCGCGGGCATCTGCTTCACGGCGGGCGGCAGTTCGCTGAGCACGAGACGCGCCAGCATGGTGGACTCGAATGCCAGCCACAACGCCAGCACCAGCAACGCCGGCAACAGCGCCCACAAAGCGGCCATATAACCGTAATGCTTGGGCAGGGAATGCAGCATCCGGGCTCCGCCCTGCCCGGACACCACGGCATGAGATCGCTTGCGCCCCATGAAAAAACTGGCCACTGTCAGCACAACCAGCACCAGGAATACTGTCGTAGTATCCATTACAGCCTCAAAGCAAAAACTGCGCCACACGCATCCGGGCTAAAGGCGCAGCGCAGGTGACATTCACCGGTGACAGCACCGGTGCATCGGGACTACATTTTCATCGGGGTCATCGCCTTGACAGTTGCCTGTACCCGCTTCAGTTCATCAGTTTCCAGGGGTATCAGGCCGCGTTCCGCCAGGTAGCCGTCCTCACCCATAGCCTTGTTCGAGGTAAACTCGATGGCGTATTCCTGGATCCCGGGAATCTTGCCGACATGGGCCGCCTTTATATAGAAAAACATGGAGCGCGAGACAGGGTATTCACCGCTGGCAATCGTGTCAAAGTCGGGAATGACCCCATCGATCTCTGCGCCCTGCACCTTGTCCAGGTTTTCCTCGAGAAAACTGTAGCCGAAGATGCCCACTGCGTTGGGATTACCGGCCAGCTTCTGCACGATCAGGTTGTCGTTCTCCCCCGCCTCGATATAGGCGCCGTCCTCACGCAGCGCATAAGCAACGGCGTCAAAGACTTCCTCGCCCTTGGGGGCCTTGCCACTTTTTTCCTGCAGCGCCTGGTAAACCCCGGCCGGAATACCCAGCGCGGCCATAGCCGCCTTGATCTCACCCGCCTGCTCAGCGGTCAGGTCGCGCAGGGCCTTGAGCGCGGGGATCTGCTTGGCCCCGCCGCCCATGGCCAGTTCCGCGAACGCGTCGCGGGTACCAGAGGTCGGCGGCGGGCCGAGGACTTCTATCGCTGTGGGCGTCAGGGCGGGATTGACATCCTTCCAGGTCTTGTGGGGGTTGGGCATCAGCTTGCCATCCGGGCCCGGAATATCCTTGGCCAGGGCCAGGTACACGTCCTTCAAGCCCAGTTTCAACTTGGCTGTGCTGGAGGCCGTGGCCAGGGCAATCCCGTCATAGCCGATCACTACCTCGACAATCTCGCTCACACCATTTTTCTGGCAGTCATCGTACTCGCTCTGTTTTATCGCACGTGAGGAATTGGTGATATCCGGCGTGTCCGCTCCCACGCCCTTGCAGAACAGCTTGAGGCCGCCGCCAGAGCCCGTGGCCTCAATTTTTGGCGCCTTGAAGTTAGTGGAACGGCCGAATCGCTCTGCCACCACTGTGGCGAAGGGATACACGGTGGAAGACCCGACAATGCTGATGGTGTCCCGATTTTGCGCCTGGGCCGCGGTGGTGGCGCCGATCATGGCCGCCAGAACAATTGCGCTGACTTGATAGCTTTTCACGTGATCTGTACTCCCTGAGAATGACTGAAACTGGCTTCGACTCTCGCCCCCGGGTTCCGCCGGGGATTCTATGCCGGATTTGTTACAGAATTGTTACCTGGGCACAATGTATCCCAGCCGGCCGGCACCGGGCAAGGCAGGGCAGCGGAGGCTACTCCTCCAGCGCCTCCAGGCGGCCGTGGCGGACGTCCGTGCCGCGCACCAAGTAGATAACATGTTCAGCGATGTTGCTAGCATGATCGCCAATTCTCTCCAAACTGCGCAAAGCCCACATTTCGTTGATAATGCTGCCGATGGCCCGGGGATCCTCCATCATGAAGGTCATAAGGCTGCGCAGGGCACTGCCGTACTCGC
>JBFZEF010000351.1:0-2765 GCA_041307045.1 Halioglobus sp. | reverse complement strand
ATTATAATAATATTATCATACCAAGTACATACCATTGTGCATAGATGCTGCATCGAGGAGGGTAAACTGCTTCTTTCAGCCCGTCGTCTGTGCGAATGCGTATCCCGTCGGCGCATCGCCCCCACAGGGCATCATTCCTGTT
This sequence comes from Halioglobus sp., assembly GCA_041307045.1. Lineage (GTDB taxonomy): Bacteria > Pseudomonadota > Gammaproteobacteria > Pseudomonadales > Halieaceae > JARRPM01. The sequence goes on along the minus strand of JBFZEF010000351.1, from coordinate 2,623 downwards.
GAGTCGCCCCCCGGCTGGTGTATCCTAGCCCTCTTTTACCAGTCCAAGGCAAATCCCTGCATGTCCTACCAGGTACTCGCGCGCAAGTGGCGACCCAGGAGCTTCCGCGAGATGGTAGGCCAGGAGCATGTGCTCCAGGCCCTGGTCAATGCCCTGGACCACGACCGCCTCCATCACGCCTATCTGTTCACCGGAACCCGCGGGGTGGGCAAGACCACCATCGCCCGCATCCTCGCCAAGTGCCTCAACTGTGAAACCGGTGTCAGCTCTGAACCCTGCGGCAAATGTGCCTCCTGCCTGGAGATCGCGGAGGGACGCAGTATCGACCTGCTGGAAGTCGACGCGGCCTCCCGCACCAAGGTGGAAGACACCCGGGAGCTGCTGGAAAATGTCCAGTATGCGCCGACCCGTTCGCGCTACAAGGTGTACCTCATCGACGAGGTGCACATGCTGTCCGCCCACAGCTTTAACGCCCTGTTGAAAACCCTCGAAGAACCTCCGCCCCACGTCAAATTCCTGCTGGCCACCACCGACCCGCAAAAACTCCCGGTCACGATCCTGTCGCGCTGCCTGCAGTTCAACCTGAAAAATATGCCGCCTGAGCAGATCGTGGGGCACTTGCGCCATGTGCTCGACCAGGAAATGATCAGTTTCGATGAACCCTCCCTGTGGCTCCTGGGCCGCGCAGCGGCGGGAAGCATGCGCGACGCCCTGAGCCTGACGGACCAGGCCATTTCCTTCGGTGCCGGCAAGCTCGCTGAGGCGGATGTCCGCAGCATGCTTGGCAGTATCGACCTGAGCTTCATCTACCAGCTGCTGGAAGCCCTCGCCGCCAGCGAGCCGGCGGGCTTGCTGGCGATCGTCGCCCATATGGCTGAACACGCCCCGGATTTCGAGGGCAGCCTGGATGAGCTCATCTCCATGCTGCACCGGGTTGCCGTGGCCCAGGTGGTGCCCGATGCGCTCGACAACAGCTGGGGCGATGCACATAGGGTAGCCGACCTGGCGGCCGCGCTGACTGCCGAGGATACCCAGCTGTTTTACCAGATTGCCCTCAATGGCAAGCGCGATATTGCACTGGCAACGGACCCCCGCGCCGGCTTCGAAATGATACTGCTGCGCATGGTGGCTTTCCGCCCCGCTGCGGTGCTGGACGAAAGCCTGCATGCTGGCGACCTGGTCCCGGTCGGGGCCGCAACCGCACCGAGTGTCGCGCGGGAGGTCGACGGCCCGGCAAAAAAGCCCGTTAGCGCACCGGCGGCATCGCAGCCGGTGCAGCAGCCGCATGTCAGGGCGGTGCCTGTGGCCGCAAGCGGCCCCCCGATGAGTGAGGGGCCGGCTAGCGCCCTCGAGACCCTCGGCCCCGGTAACTGGCACCAGGTGCTGGAACAGTTGGGCCTTGGCGGAATTGTGTATACCATAGCGCGCAACTGCGAGTTGCGCGGTCGCGACGGCGCCAGCCTTCAGCTTGTTCTCGACCGGGACAACGCCGCGCTGTTCAACAAGGGTCACACCGGGCAGATTCGTGCCGCCCTCGAGAAGTACTTCGGGCAGGCGCTGTCGCTCACCATTGAGCCGGGTGATCTGCAGGGCGAGACACCCGCCCGGCGCCAGGCCAGGCTGCGCCAGGAACGGCAGCAGGCAGCCGTCGCCATCATCGAGGCGGACCCGCTGCTGCAGCAACTGATAGCGCGTTTTGATGGCGAGCTTGATCGCGCTTCCATAACCCCGGTAGACCCCTGATCCAGGTCAGGGTTGATGCGAGCTGCTTAGCCAGGGAGGTTCGATGAAAGGAAGTATTGCAGATATCATGCAACAGGCGCAGAAGATGCAGGCCGACCTGCAGAAGAAGCAGGAGGAACTGGCCAATACCGAGGTGCGTGGAGAGGCGGGTGCCGGGCTCGTCGCGGTCACCATGACCGGCCGCCACGACATCAAGCGGGTGTCGATTGATGACGCCGTGCTGCGCGAGAATAAGGAAGTGCTGGAGGACCTGCTGGCGGCGGCGGTGAACGACGCCGTGCGCAAGGTGGAGGCAAGCAATCGCGACGCCATGTCCGGCCTGGCCGCGGGCCTCAATCTGCCCGCCGGTTTCAAGCTGCCATTTTGAGCAGTCAACACAACGTATGAAATTCAGCCCAGCCCTGCAGAACCTCATGGATACCCTGCGCTGCCTGCCCGGGGTCGGACCCAAATCCGCGCAGCGAATGACCCTGCACCTGCTGGAGCGGGATCGTGAGGGTGCCGGCGCCCTGGCTGCGGCCCTGCTGGAAGCGGTGGAGCGTATCGGTCACTGCGCTCGCTGTCGCAACTTCACCGAACTCGAAGTGTGTGAAATCTGTGCTGACCCGAGACGGGACGCCAGTACCATCTGCGTGGTGGAAACCCCGGCGGATGTGCTGGCCATCGAGGAGAGCGGCGGATTCAACGGGATCTACTTTGTGCTGATGGGACATCTGTCACCTATCGATGGTATTGGCCCGGCTGAGATCGGCCTGGAGACGTTTCACCAGCGGGTACTGGATGAAGGCATCAAGGAGGTCATCCTCGCGACCAACCCGACGGTGGAGGGGGAGGCCACGGCCTACTACCTGACCGACATGCTGCACAGTGCCGGTGTCAG
>JBFZEF010000344.1:0-24409 GCA_041307045.1 Halioglobus sp. | reverse complement strand
CCTCGATGCCATCCAGCACATCAGTCGGGATAACATCCAGCTGCAGGGCACGGCGCGATTCGCTGGCCGAGGCGCGAACGCCTTCAATCGATGTGGCGTTGAGATCCGGGTCAAGGCCGCGGATGACCACGTAGCGGCCCTCGCCCTGGTCATTCTGCACTGATACGCCGGGCAGGCGGCGCACGGACTCCGCCACGTTCTGGTCGGGAAACTGGCCCAGGTTGTCGGAATCAAGCACCGACCTGATGTTGTCCGCGGCGCGCTGCTGGTTGATGGCGCCAGCCATGGCGGCGGATTGCCCGATGACCAAGACCTCCTCCAGGAGCTGAGTATCGGTCGACCCGGCTACAGTCAGCCCGATCGTACCGAGCGGCAGGCCCTCTGCTGGCACCGTCACCGGAATGCGCTTGACCGGCGCGCCCACATAGTTGATGACGAGGGTATAGTTGCCTGGCGGCACGTTGGCAAAGCTGAACCGGCCGCGGTTATCTGTACTTGTGGATCTATTGAGCTCCTCAATGCGCACGATGGCGCCCTGGAAACCCAGCGAGCCGGACGAGTTGGTCACCGCACCCGTGACTGTTTGGGCCAGCGCTGCCGGTATCGCGCACAACGTGCTGGCTACGGCGATGACTGCTGCACTGGTGAGGTTACGGCAGCGGCGGGCAACCCCGGGGTTGGCGTTGCAATGTTCGGGCGAGAGTTTACGTCGATTCATTGTTGAAGTCTCAAGTAGGGTCCGGGTAGGCGTTCAAGAGTGTCGACATGTGATGACATTTTGATTGCATTTCCGTGACGTTTTTTAAACTACGCGCTACTTACAGGAACATTGCTTTCGTGCGAAAACGTTAGCCTTTTTTGTTGCGTAGATCAGGGTCCATCCCTCATCCTCGCGGTGCAGCAGCAAAAATAACTCGACCACGAATACCTTGACACAACAAAGGAGAAGTCCATGTATTGCCGCGCGAGACGGTTCCCGCATCTCACACTAGTACTTGCACTTTGCCCGCTGCTGTTTGCCCTTTCGCCAGTAGCCCGGGCGGATTACCGCTTCGTGGTCTTTGGCGATAGCGGCTACATACCCGCCTATGAGGATTTTGACGAGGATGAAGCACCGTTCTCTACGGTAGAGGCGTACCTGGCAGAAGAACGCAGCGCATGGGAGAAGCGGCACAATACAGCCGAATTCCTACCTGCCCCTATGATGTTTGAGTCCAGCCTGGGTAGTTTCATGCCCGCGAGCGGCCTCTACCCCGTGGCCTGGTCCATGCACCAGACCTGTCGGGAGAAGTACTGCCAGTTCGCCGTGATGCTCGGCGACAACGTCTACCCCGACGGCGGCACGCTGGGCGCGGATGCGCGCTTCGACAGCCGGCGCTACAACGACATGCTACACAAGCCCTTTCACACCCTGGGTGCCGGAGTGAAGGACTTCACCATTTACAGCATGATGGGCAACCACGACTGGCACATCTCCCGCGAGGCCACACTGAGCCAGATGCTGTACCTGCAGGAACATCCCGCTTTTACCATGCCGGGCTATTTCTACCGGGTTTCGCCGCCGGCGACCCGGGGCGAGCTGGAGATTTTCGTCATCGATACCGAGATTCTGCTGGCTGGCACAACGGTGTATCTGGACAAGCTGGCCGAAGACGGTAGCGGCCGCGAAGTCAGTGATGACGAATTGGATGTGTTTCCACCCCACGTCGCGCCGCAGACTGAAGAGGAGCGCAACATGGTGGCCTGGCTCGAGGATGCGCTGGCCAATTCAACCGCGAAATGGAAGATAGTAGCGGGGCACCACGCGGTCTGGTCAGGCGGTGGCGGTAAATTCGAGAAGGCGCGGGCCCTGCGCAAGCTTATATTGCCTGCGCTGTGCAAGCATGCGGATGCCTACTTTGCCGGCGATGACCATATGCTGGAGGTGTATACAGACAGCTGTGAGGAGATAGGAGGCGCACTCCCCGCGCCACTGCCGACGATAGTCTCCGGCGCGGGCGCAAAGTGGCGCCCCAACCACCCGGCCTTTATGGCGCAGCAGGAAAAACGCTACCCTGAGCTGACCACTATCTGGTCCCGCGGGTCGACCTGGGGCTTTATGTACGTAGAACTGGCCGGGGACGAGATGCGCATTGAAGCGGTGGTGCCCGCAACGGATTTCAGCGGCAAAGCCAGCGTAGAGCAGGTAGTAACGTTCCCGCGCCGCAGTGTTGCCTCAGGGCGTGTACCAGATCGGTGAGCTGTACGCCCGCTCCTGGATGGCCGTCGGGAGTTGCTGCGGCGGCGGGATCTGCAGTGCAACCGCGTCATAGAGCGAGTGTCGCGGCGTGGGAATCTGCAATACCCGCACGTAATAGAATGCAGGAAGTGAAGGGTCGAATTCCGGGTCCTCCCAGACGGTGGCGAGCTGTGCCGCGCCGATGCTGTTGCTGTAGCTGGCCCCGGCTTCGTCCACGGTGTTGCCCACCGCGGGCAGTGAACCGTCCGGCAGGGGCTGGCGCTCACCGGACCAGGCCGCGTCAAAGATTTTTTCCCGGCTCTCGCCCGTCGCGTCCACCCAGCCCTTGATGACCTGGACCCGGTCGAGGTTGGCGCCCTTGGGATCTTTCAACGCGCTGATCAGCAGCTTGATACCGCTGCCGGCGGTAGCCGCGCCGTTGAGTTCGCCTCCCATCGGCACACCACCGGCATAACCGAGGCCGGCCAGGTCCGGGGACTCGGCATCAGCAAGTGCGAAATTCCAACCGGCAAACAGGCGCAGGGCGATACGCGGCCCGGTGGTGGCGTAGACCTCCCGCCGCTGCATCGCATCGAATATGCCCTGGCGGGTGTTTTCCGTGGCCCACACCGCCGCCATGCCCGCAGCCGACATATCCCAGCCGGTGGACCGGGTGCCTTCAAGCGCCCCGCCGCTCTTGTTTTCAGGGATGGAATCGTAGGCCATCTTGCCCCAGAAGTTTTCCTCCTCGGAGCTGGACAAACCGGTATGGGCATCGGTGGAGCCGATCACCCCGAACTGGTAGGGATTGGCGCCCTCGCGTTGGCCCAGCTGCAGGCCCCGGCCCAGGGCCGGGCGAATAAAGTCACCCACCGCGGCGCGAAAGGGCTCCGGTTCCTGCTGCAGATAGAACTCGAAGGGTTCGAACCCGGCAAAGGGATCCCCGGGTGAAAGACTGGGATGGGTCTCGGAATCGCCCTTGATCTGGGTCATTTCCACCACCGGTTCCCACAACCTGCGGGTCTTTATGTACTCCTCTGTCATGGGCTCACCGCGCAGGGTGGTATCGGCGAACATATACCCCTTGGAGATATTCGAATTGTGCGGGATGGCGAGAAACTGGCTGCCGGTAGCGCTCGCGGTGGCATGCAGCCAGGCCCACAGGTCCTCGGGATACTGGCTCTGGTCAGAACCGTAGGGCATGTACTGCGTGGCTTCGGCGCGCCCGTTCGGGGTTATGACCACCCGGTGCAGGTTGGCCCCCGCGGGGGTGGAGCTCCACTCCCAGCCCAGCAGCGCGGTAAAGCGCCCCGGGTCATTGTGTGCCTCCGCCGCGTCGATGATCTCGTTCCAGCTGGTGACCACCTGCGGCGTAACATCGCCGAGTATAGTCGTTATCGGCGGATTGCCTGGGTCGAGTACCGGGTTGGAGCCCCAGTTATCCAGCCGCAGGGGCAGTTGGTCCTTGAATACCGCTGTGCTCCACTCATGGCCCGCCCGCCTGGCGACACGGATGGCCTGGATCGCCATCCAGCGCTTTACAGCATCCCAGCCGGAGAGCTCTCCCAGCTGTTGGTTACCGTTGATGATGGCGCGCAATACCCCCATGGCTTCGGCGTGATCGGACACCACCAGGAAGTCCAGCGGGGTGTCTATCCGCACCCGGGTGCGGTTGTAGGGGTGGATCACCGGCAGGCCCCTGGCCCAGCGGTAGGCCGTGTCCGGGTCGGCGGACTCGTTCAGGTTGAGGAAGGCGTCGAAAGACTGGGAGGTGTGGAGATGGGTGTCGCCCCAGTACAGCCGGGTGGGCGTAGAGGGAGGCTGCGCCATCGCGCTGGCAGCGACGATGAGTCCCGCCAGGGTGGCGGCGATACGCGTGTTCATGTCCGACGTCCTCTTATTGTCAGGGTCCCGGGCGGGCGCCCTGCTCCACTGTTTTCGGAGTGGAAAGGATAGCAGGAAACTCGCCCTCTTTGGGTTATACCGCGACGCCAGCGGACGTGGCATTTCCGGCCGGGTCGATCTATCCTTCCACTCGCCATTGGCTTATCACCGGCTTGCCAGGCTGCAACCACCAACTTCAGGGGAAATCACGACCCGGCCATGGAATTCAAGGACTATTACCAGATACTGGGCGTGGATCCCGACGCGGATGACAAAACCATCAAGGCGGCCTATCGCCGCCTGGCCCGCAAATTCCACCCCGATGTCAGCACCGAACAGCACGCGGAGGAAAAGTTCAAGGAACTGGCTGAGGCCTACGAAGTGCTCAAGGATGCGGACAAGCGCGCCCAGTACGACATGCTGCGCCAGCAGGGCGGGGCGGGCCCCTTCCAGCCGCCCCCGGGCTGGCAGCCGGGGGGTTTCGACTCCGCCGGCGGCGATTTCCAGGGCGGATTCTCCGATTTCTTCGAGCAGATATTCGGCCAGTCCCGCCATGGCTCGCGCCAGGGCTACTCGCGCCAGCATTTTGCCCGCCGGGGCGAGGATGTCGAACTGACCCTGGCGATTTTCCTGGAGGACGCCTGCAGGGGAGAGTCCCGCACGATCAGCTACGAGGTTCCCGGTTTTGATGAGCAGGGCCATCTCGTGCGGCAGCAGCGCACCCTCAAGGTGAAGATCCCCGCGGGGGTTATCGAGGGGGAGCGTATCCGCCTGAAGGGCCAGGGTGCTCCCGGCATCGGCGATGCCCCGGCGGGCGACCTGTACCTGCAGGTCAGGTTTGCGCCGCACCCCTTGTACCTGGTGGAAGGCGCCACCCTGACCATTACCGTGCCGATCGCGCCCTGGGAGGCGGCCCTGGGCTGCAAGTTAACTGTGCCTACCCTGGAGGGCGTCATCAATCTTACCGTGCCGGCCAATAGCCAGAACGGCAAGCGCATGCGCATCAAGGGCAGGGGCCTTGGCAAGGGCGACAACCGCGGCGATCTGTATGTGGTCCTGCGCATAAACATGCCGCCGGCCGCCACCGACAGGGAGCAGGCGCTGTGGCGCCAGCTGTCCGAGGTATCCAGCTATGATCCGAGAGAACACTGGGGGAAAACCGTATGAGTGAGACCGGCTATTACCTGACCCTGGGAGAGGTCACCCAGAGTGCGCGGCTCAGCACTGAGACCGTCATCACTATCGTTGAGTGCGGCATCGTGCAACCCCGGGGCGAGCAGCCCCAGCAGTGGCTGTTCGAGCCGCAGATGCTGGGGACGGTGCAGCGCGCCTGCCGCTTGCAACGTGACCTGGAGCTGGACTGGCCGGCTGTTGCCCTGGCGCTGGAGCTGATCGAGGATCTGCAGCGACTGCGCGAGGAGAACCAGCGCCTGCGCCAACAGCTGGCGATCATGATGGAACTGGAAGCGGGGTCTTGAGGCGCCCGGCAAGTGGCTAGGCCGGCGGGTTGGCCTGCCCCGCCCTGAGCGCCGCCCGGTCCAGTTCCTGGCGCTTTTCCAGATCGGCCGCGATCACCATGCCCCGGCGTCGCAGGGGCCTCTCCAGCAGGGTGAAAGTCAGGTGGCTCAGCACCAGGATCATGCTCATACTTCCCACCAGCAGATACCAGAAGTGCTCCGGCCCCAGTGGAACATCCGGACCCAGGATGTGGTAGGCAAACTCCCGCGTGAGATAGAAAAGCGGAATGTGGCACAAATACATCGCGTATGCCCGATCGCCCAGCCACAGCCCCAGCCGTTTCAGCCAGCCGTCCTGCCACAGGTAGTTGCTGTCGAATGAAGCGATGTAGATGAGGACGGCCCCGTTGAGGGCGCCAAGTTGGAAAACCATGTAGGTCGGAATGGCGTGGCGGCTCATCGTGCACATCCATACCACCAGCATGCCGGTGATCACGCGGCGCACCCAGGGATTGTCCTTCAGAAAAACCGGTTCGAAGATGCGGTAGGTCGGGCTTAGCGACCATATGCCCATCAGTACGCCGAGCAGCAGGCCCTGCAGCCTGAAGGTGGGCGGGAGAGTGAGCACCGGAACGAAGTATTGGGTAAAGAGCAGTACCAGCAGAATGCGCAACAGCCACTTGCCGCTGAAAATCATCAACAAGGGCAGAAACAGGTAGAACTGCTCCTCGAGCGACAGGCTCCAGTAGGGGAAGGTCGGGCCGCAGGAGTACATCATGAAGCAGTCGGCAAACTTGAAATTGGCGACGAACAGGAATGCTGAAAGTACTCCTCCCCAGGCCTCCCTCACGCCGTTGAATGCGTTGGATTGATTGGCGAATATCACCAGCAGCATGGCGATAAGCAGCCACAGCCAGGCCGCAGGCAGGAGTCGCCATGCGCGCCGCAACCAGAAAATGCAGCTGATCTGGATGGAGTGGTAGCGGTCCTCTGACTTGCCGAGTTCGCTGTGAAGCAGGCGGAAGATCAGGAAACCCGACATCACGAAGAACATGTCCAGGGCGGCATTGGCCGAAAAATAGGCCAGGAACCTGTTCACATCCGGACTCTTCCAGGCAAACAGGCTGGTGGCGCTGTGATGCGCGATCACGGCGAGTATGCCGAAGCCCCGCAACATCTGCAGTTCGTCGATGGTTTTACGCATCAGTCGAACCCGCCGGGAGTTCGAGGGGTAGGTGACGCGACGCCCCGGGCCGGGTGGGATTGTCTGTCATGCGGGTTTGCTCGCGATCACAATCTGCCCATTGTCGAGTTCTTTGCCGAAGCCTTCGTAGTCGCGCAGGTTGGTGACGGCGCATTCACCAAAGCCGCTCTGTCGCATCATCTGCTGCATCTCGGCGCGGGTGTAAAATACCATGCGCAACATGGTTCGTCGATGCAGCCAGCCGCCGACACCCGGGTCATGCCGTGGCTCGCCCGCTTCGCGCAGCTTGATCTGCAAAACGGCTTTGCCGCCAGGTTTTAATACCCGGTAAAACTCCGCGAGAAAGCTTTTGACCTGGCCCGGTGTCAGGTGCTGCAGTACCACGAACGAGAAAACAAGATCCAGGGAGGCAGAGTCAAGAAAAGCCAGATCATCGCCCCGATTGGCAATGTATTCGACGTTCGGCGGGTGGTCCAGCGCGCGGCTGATTGCTATTACCCCGCGGGAGACATCTACTGCGATCATCCTGCGCACGAAGGGCGCGGCCATGTTCGCGACGACGCCGGGTCCACAGCCGAAATCCAGCATGGCGGTATCAGGGCTGACATGGGGGACGATCAGTGTGTCAACGATCTTGCGCCGGTAGGCAAGCCCCTCCCTGGCATTGGCTGCTACCTTCTGGGCATGCGGCCACTCGGGGGGGTATTTTCTTTCCCAGTTAGGAAGAAAGTAGTGCGGACTGAGCTCCAGAATGTAGTTGGCGAAGGGCCGCTTCCATCTGCCGGGCGTGAGCGCCATGACCAGGCCGAAATAAGGGCGATCCAGGAAAGCGTGTTTCCTCGAGCTGGCAAATAGCAGTTGCAGCAAGCGGGTAAAGAGTGGCCGGCGGTACGGGGCGGGCTGCGGCCTGGCGTTGGCGTTTGAGTCTGTATTCCCCGTCATATTGTCTCCGCGACAGCGGCCCTTCTGCGGGCCAGCAACTCCTGGGCGATACGCCTGCCGCGCCGCCTCAGGGGGGTCTCCAACAGGCGGAAATTCAACTCGCTGCAAAGTACGATGAGACCGGTTGCAATGGCGATAAACACCCAGAAATCCTCGGGCCCGAACCGGGTGTCCGGGTGCAGGCGATGCATGATCTCGCGGGTGGCGAAAAATGCCGGGATATGGCAAAGATACATGGCATAGGAGCGTGCACCGACCCACAGCAGTGCCCGTTTCACTATTCCTGCCGGCATCAGATAGTCGCTGTCATAGGAAGCCAACAGCACCAGCAGGGCGCACAGCGGCGATATAAGGCTGAAATTCAGCGGTACTATAACCAGGCCCTTGTCGCCGGCGGAAAGCGCTGCCAGGCAGATGACTACTCCAACCATGAAGGTAAAACCTGCCCAGGCCCACCTCTTGAGGAATGCCGGCTCCACCATGCGATAGCTGTCGCTCGTCGACCAGATCGCAATGAGGATTCCCATCATCAGCGCGTCTGTGCGCAGGACGAGCGCGAGCACCGAGCGCTCCTGCACCAGTTGAAAAACTATCGCAGCGACCAGGACATGCACCAGGTAGCGGCGGGCGAACCAGATCACGAAGGGGAAAAGGATATAGAACTGCTCCTCCAGCGACAGGGACCAGTAGACAAAACTGGCGCCGTAGTGGAAGTTGCCGAGGGCGGCGGCGAAGCGGAAATTGGCGACCTGCAGCACACCGGCGATGGTGGCCTCGAAATTTGCCCTGAAGGCGCCGAAGGCCCCCGTTGAATTGAAGACCACGCTCAGCAGCAGTATCAGTGCCAGCCAGAACCAGGCGGAGGGCAGGATGCGAAACGCGCGCTTGATCCAGAAATACAGGCTTTCGCCCAACCACTGGGCATTGGAATTGCAGGCTTGCAGTCGCGGCACCAGGTCCTTTGCGATAATAAAGCCGGAGATGGCAAAGAACAGGTCGACGCCAAAGCCGCCGCCGAAGTACTGGTAAAACCTGACTATGCCCGGAGTGGTCCACTCGAACAGGTTGTAATTGGCGTGGTGCACCATGACGGGCAGAATCGACACTGCCCGTAACAGGTCGAGGTCAGTGATGAAATATTTCGTCGGTGATTGGCTCAAACAGCTTCCCCGGTGCGGTTCTTCGCAGGATGCGACAAGATGCCAGATGGCCGGGCTAATGAAAAGTTATTTGAGGCGCCGGTGGTGAGCCGCCTGCGCCACTCCCTGGGCGACACGCCGTGCTGCTGGCGAAAAGCGGTGGAAAAGGTGCTCAGGTCCGAGTAACACAGCATATCCGCAAGGGCCGTTAGTGAACCGCTGGACTCGCGCAGGTAGCGCCTGGCGATATCCGAGCGCACTTCCTCCAGCAGGTCCTTGTAGCTGGTGTCATGCTGCTTCAACTGGCGCTGCAGGGTGCGCTTGCCCATCGCCAGGTGGCTGGCTACCCGTTCTATGGAGCAGTCGCCGGTGGTGAGGGCCTGGCTGATCAGGTGTCGCACCTGGCCGCAGTAATCGTCGGGATAGGCGCTTCTGAGGCTGCTGAGGTGTTCCTCGAGCAGTCGGTGCAGCCGGGGATCGGCATTGTTCAGTGGCCTGTCCAGGATGTCAGCCCTGAATATCATCTGCAGCGAATCCGCGTTGAATACCAGACGGCAGTCGAACACCCTACGGTAGGGCTGCAGGTTTTCCGGGGGTGCATGGGGGAAATGGACGGCGTCCGGCGACCAGTTGGGCATTGACAGCAGGCGCATCAGGTTTACGCCTATGCCTGCGGCCAGATCCTCCTGCTGCCGCACTGGAAACCTGCCCTGGAGTTTGCAACTGAATTGCCATTGCGCTATGCCTTTGTTTACCCGCAGGTCCACGTTGGCGCCCTGGTTTTGGTGAACAAAATGCCGGGTCAGCTCCAGCAGGGCGCTGCGGATATCAGGCGCCTGCTGGATGACAAAGCCCACCGGTCCAAGGGCATTGATGCCCTGGTGCCCGGACAGCAGCAGGCCGAAATGGGGGCAATGTGTGGCTTGGGCTGCATCCTCAAGCAGCGTCAGGAAACGGTCATAGGAAAGCCATGCCTGGGGGTCTGGATCCTGATCAGCCATCCCTGCCCGCCGAAAGACCGCGTCCGCGTCGCCACCGAGACTGGCAATGGTGGCGCGGACACCCTCCATAGAGGCGGCGCGAACAAGGTAATTGTTCATAGGGCGGCGCTGCTAATTATTATTACCACGCGATTCTTCAGAATCGCCGTGGGCGTGTCAAGGATGCACGGCTGCTACCGCTGGCGCCATCGGTTCGATGCTGCGACAGCCCGGCGACTGCCGTCGCCGGATGAATCACGCCACTTACTTAGCTGGGATATGCTTATCCAGGCTCAGGGCAAAGGCCTCGGTGTAAGTGACGACGACGGTCTGGCCGATGTCTACCCCCGCCATTTTTTCGGGATCCACATCCTCGATGATATGAAAGTCCCCGTCCGGATCTTTCAGCATCACGGTTTTGGTGGCCCGGTTCATGCCCTCGATGGTACAGACGGCGCGTACGGTGACCCCCACCGCCGCACCCGGGTCCTCATCCTTCGAGGCGGTAACCGCGGCCGCATCCATAACCTTCATCGGATTGGCCAGCTCCTCCTCGGTGGGTTCCCGCAGCTCTCCGCTGATGGATGAGGTATAGGTGGCATTCACCATGTCGCCCACCGCGAGTTCATCAAACCGGGCCAGTTCCGGGCCGGCGGTAAGAGTTATGAGATTGCCAAGCGATCCTTCGAGGGTGATTTCCCGGGTCTTGGGGTCGATCTCGGCGATAACCGCGCTGATACTCTTGATCGATGTGCGTTCGTTATTGCCGCGTATGTCGACGTCTATCTCCGCATGGCTGATTGCCGGGATGCTGCAGAGCAGGCCGGCAGAGGCGAGCGCCAGGGCAAATTTGCGGCCGAACATAATTATTCCTTCAGGGGTAAGTGAAATGATGCGCCATTCTAGGCTTTGGAATTGGCTTTTGCCAACGTTTTGGTTTCGCCCCTGCTGTGCACTGTAAAATTAGCCTGGGGCAAGCAATATCGCAAGAATCTGCGGTAGCTGGAGACAACAGCCTCGCAAGAACTGGCGAGAACTTACGGTCCCACGACCGTCTCTTTGGCAAGATTGCGGATATAACTACAAAAATCCGCATCTTCACCGATTAAGAGCGTATCGAGAACGTCGCGAAAATCCTCTCGCGCACACCATTCCCGCATGTAGTCGTTCCAGGAGTTCCAGTGCCGCTGCTGTATACCACTTGCTCGCTCGTCGTATATCAATATGTAGGCTCGCTCGAACAGAGACACCAGCATGGTGAAGATCACCATCATCCGCTCGGTCTGCTCCGGGCCAAGGACAAGGGTCTTCGACTTTGAAAAGAGGTGGAGGTCAGCGTGTTCCAGCGCCACCCGGAGGAACATCTGGTAACTGTCGGACAGCGACTCATAGACCAGTAAAGCTTCGTTGAGTCGCTCCTTGCGTTGTTGCACCACGAATACGATGATGGCCAGTGGCAGGCCGATCACCGTCACGATATGGCCCAATAATTCCCATACTTCGAGGTTCATCACGGCTCCATGTCATAGCAGTAAAAATGGTGTCAGGCTATCCTATCGGCTCCAAATGTAACAGAGCATGCGCCTGTCTTGCGCTGAGTTGCGAATAATAGCCGTGGATTTCCGCGCATCGCTCTGTGATACTGATTCCCGTATATGCAGGTTTTATCCCTGCATGAATTCTTCGTTCAATTCACAGAGAGTGATGGGTAATTATGGAAAATTTCTGGGCTACATCCCTGGTAATCATTGAGGTTTTTGTTTTTGTCGCCTACCTGATTGTTCTTTTTCATATCGTCTCGGATCTGTTCCGCAACCAGGAGATGAGTGGTATTGGCAAAGCCTTGTGGATTGCCGGGTTGATTTTTGTGCCGTTTCTCACCGCGCTATTCTTTCTTCTGCGGCATGGGCGTGGCATGGCGCAGAGGCAGCAGCATGCGATGGAGCGCGTCAAGTCAGATACCGACAGGTATATTCGAGAAGTGGCAGGCAAGTCACCGGCGGATCAGATCAGCGATGCCAAGGCCTTACTCGATGCGGGCACCATTACCGCAGAGGAGTTTGCGCGACTCAAGGCCAAGGCGCTCGCCTGATTGATTTTGGCATTGATGGCCAGACTGTTGGGTTCCCGCCACGCTGGCGAATGCCCGCTGGCCGAGGGTACGTGTTGGGAATGGCTCAGCAGCATTGACAAGTTTCCGGCCTTGCGATAGGTTTCGGGCTATGTGATACGGACAGCTGATGCGTCCGTTGCAGCGTGCGCAGCTGCACGTAACGATTTGACCGTGTGACCTCTGCGGATCATATCTGTAAAATTTCCATACAATCGGGCCGGGGCGGCTTGCCGGCGTTCATCATTCTGGACGTGGATTCCTCAGATGACAGACGCAGTGAATATCTCAAAGCCCCTCAGTTGGAAGCACCGCACCCTGTACAGCGCGATTTCTGCCGCGCTGGCCGCTGGATCTTCCGGTGGTGTGTACGCCCAGGCCGACAGCGGCAACAACGAAGCGCGGCTAGAGGAAGTCATTGTCAGCGCTCGCAAACGCGATGAGAATATCCAGGATATCCCCCAGTCGATCCAGTCATTCAGCGCCGAGGATATCAACCGGGCCGGGATTACGAGCCTGGCCGATCTCGCCCGGTTCGTGCCTTCGCTGACAGTGGTCGGAGCCTCACCCGGCCTCAGCAAAATTGTGTTTCGCGGCCTGGCCGACTCGCCGCGACCGTTCATTGCCGACTCTTCCGCGGCGATTTATCTCGATGAGCAACCGCTGACCACCGGTGCCCAGTCTCCTGATATCCGGCCTATCGACCTGGAGCGCATCGAGACCCTGGCGGGGCCGCAGGGCACCCTGTATGGGGCCAGTTCCCAGTCGGGCACTCTGCGCTATATCGTGGCCAAACCGGATGTGACGCAGTTCGAGGCGAATGCCGGTGGTGGCACTCACACCATTGAAGAAGGCGATACCGGCTGGGATGTCGACGGTATGGTCAATATACCGCTGCTCCAGGACAAGGTGGCCGTGCGCCTGGTCGGGTTCGCCGCGAAGGACGCCGGCTACATCGACAATGTGCTGGGCAGCAGTCCGGGCCGCCTCGATGCGGAGACCGGCGAGCAGGTGCCCGGCAGCAAAACCAACGCCAATGTGGTAGGCAACGACATCAACAGCGCCGACTGGGTCGGGGGGCGCGCCTCGATCAAGTGGCTGGTGAATGACAACTGGTCAGTCACCGACATCGTCAATTACAGTGACTCCAAGATCAAGGGCTTCAACGATTACGACCCCACCACCGGCGATCTCGAGACCGTCAAGTTTGTTGACGAGCGCTTTGACGACGAGTGGTGGAACAACCAGTTGAGCGTGGAAGGCGACCTTGGGTTCGCCCAGTTGGACTCAGCGCTGGCGTACTTCGAACGGGACACTGCCTATACTATCGACGGCACCAGTGGCGTGGCCTATTACCACTCGGTGCTGGGCGTTTATGGGCGCGGCAACTGCGCTACCCAGTATGCGGCCTATAATATCTACGATTTCGCCACCGCCTGTGAGCTCAATGGCGTCGGCTATGATGTGGATGATGGCGATCCCACTGGTTTCAACCGCAATGATCAGACCGACAAACGCTGGACCTGGGAGACCCGGTTGAGCGGAAGCACATCCCGCTGGGATTGGACGCTGGGCTTTTTCTACCAGGAAGCCGACCAGGAATGGGAATACGGCACCCATATCGACGGCTATGCTGACACCGAAAGTTTCGCTGCTTACAGGGCGCTGTTCGGCGATATAGAACCCACGGATATCAGTTTTTCCTCCGCTGAAAAAAGCACGCGCACGGACTACGCGGTATTTGGTGAAACCACCATCAGCCTGACCGAGAGCTGGAAACTGTTACTGGGCGCCCGCTGGTACGATGCCGAAATCGACCGTCGTTATAGCCAGACCTTGCCGGGTACCGGCCCAACCGAGGTAACAACACCAGACGGGGGTGACGATGGCTGGCTGCCCAAAGTGGCTGTGCAGTACTTTCTCGGAGAGGAGCAGATGCTGTACGCGCTCTACTCGGAAGGTTACCGTGCCGGCGGTACTAACCGCGCCCGCGGCGAGCCCACCCTGCCTGTGCAGTACGAATCCGACCTGTTAAAGAACTATGAGGGGGGGATTAAAAGTCGCTGGCTGGACGGGCGTTTGCAGGTCAACGTGATTGCTTACCACCAGAAATGGGAGGATATGCAACTGGAACTGACCGACCCCTCCAGCGCGTTTGGTGAGCCATTCCAGACCGTTATTGCCAATGTGGGGGACGCGGAAGTCGAGGGGGTGGACCTGGATACCAGTTTCCTCTTCAACGAAAACTGGACTGTGGGGCTGGTTGCTACCCACCTGTTTACGGCCGAAATCCCCGATGAAATTGCAGTATTCGATGAGCGCGCACCCGATGACTTTGCGCTGTTCATACCCGGTGGTACCCAGCTCCCCCTGGCATCGAAAGACAACATGGCCGCCTACGCCGAGTATTCAACGCCAGTTAATCTGCTGGGTGGGTCTGACGCCTTTTTGCGCCTGCAGTACAGCTACACCGGATCTTCCTGGAATCGTCTGGTGGATAATGACGGCGATCCAACCGGCACCGGTTACGGCGGGCGCGCCAAAAATCCCAGTTACGATACCTTCGATCTGCGTTTTGGGGTGAACAACAGTACCTGGGAAATCTCGATGTACGTGGACAACCTTACCGATGAGCGACAGACGATCCTGCGCGATACAGCTGCCGATTTGTTCTGGGGCAGGGATAGGATCGTTACCGGCCAGCCGCGTACACTGGGTTTAAATGTCCGTCGTTACTTTTTCTGAATAGTTCTCCCAGTCATCCAGTTCGCTCCCGAGAACGTCAACCAGGGGCTGCAGCTGGCGGCGGAAATGACGCCAGTGGTTGATTGATGAATCATAGATAGGCTGGCGCACCTGTTCCGAGCTGGCCGTACGCACCGCCCGTTCGGTTTCATGGAACCGGAGGCAGGATTCCTCCCAGGGCAGGCCACAGAAATCCAGCAGGCGCCGGGTCTGGGTCAGCTGGTCGGCCACCATATCTTCATAACGCAGCTCCAGCACCTGCCCTGGCAAGACCCGATGCCAGTGCCGCATCATGGCGCGATACTCGAGGTAGAATTCCCCCAGTTCTTCCAGGTCATAGCTGAATGCCTGGCCAAGAGCGAAATGTTGCTTGAAGCTGCCAAAGCAGCTGTCCAGCGGATGCCGGCGAGCATCGATGATTCTGGCATTTGGCAACATCAACTTGATCATGCCGATGTTGGCAAAATTATTGGGCATCTTGTCCGTGAAACGCGGCAGGCCATGGCGGTGCCGTTCTGTGCGCAGCAGGTAACTCTCGCCCGCGGCCCACCAGTCTTCCGCCTCCATGTCCACCACTGCTTCCGGATAGGCCCTGGCATTCCCCTGCCTGCCCAGGCTGCTGATCACCCGCCCCACATCGGGCAATTCCGCCGTACCTTCCACCTGGCTGTGGCTGGCCAGTATCTGCTCAATCAGCGTCGAGCCTGATCGCGGCAGGCCGACAATAAATATCGGCGCAGGGTCGTTGCAACCCTGGCCCGCCCGCGAGGCAATAAACTCCGCGCTGAATATGCTGCGGATCCGCTCGTGCAGCAGTTGGGTCTCGACCGGGTCATAGACTATGCGCATCCGCTGTTGCGCGCAGCCCTGTTGGTAATACTCGAAAGACTTGTCAAACTCGCGTTGGTCCTCGTAGGCCTTGCCGAGGGTGAACAGAAAGTGTATCCGCGCGTCATCGTCCAACTGCTCTCCCGCGACATACGATTCCATCACGCGGACTTCCTCGGCGGTGAAACGAAAGGTCTTCAGATTGGCGAGGCTCCAGTACACTTCCGCAAAATCCGGCTGCTGCTCGATAGCCGTGCGATAGGCCGCTATCCCATCTGCCTGGCGTCCCAGTGTCTTGAGCAGGTGTCCCATGCCGATATAGGCAGGCGGATTGTTAGGACGCAATGCGATAGCTCGCTCATATGCTGCCAGTGCCTCCTCATATCGTCCGATGATCGCCAGCATGCTCGCATGCAGGTACCAGCCCGGGGCATGACGAGGGTTGCGCTCGACCACTTCGCCGGTGCAGTCGACGGCTTCCTCCACCCGGTCCTGTTCCTTGAGTGCCCGCGCCAGATCCAGGCGGGCATCGTCAAAGGCGGGTGCGAGCTGCAGCGCCCGGTACAGGACGTTTTCCGCCCTGCGCCAGTGCCCCGCAGCTATCGCCACCTTGGCCAGCAGGCGCATTGCGTTCACGTCTTCCGGATTGCGTGTCAGCAAATCCCGGCACACGGCCTCACACTCGCCCGGGCGACCTTGCCGCAGGTGTTCACCAGCCTTGGCCAGCTTGCCCCGTTCCGGCGCCAGGCCAAAGGCCACCTCAAATACCTCATCCGCCTCCGTGCCGCGCCCAAGGCCCGCCAGCGCATGCGCCAGTTTCAGGCGTATCGAATGAGAATTTGGCGCAATCCGGGCCGCGCGCTGAAGCTGCTCAGCGGCATCCTCGAAGCGGCCGAGTGTCAGCATGGCCTTACCCAGGTTTTCCAGGGCGGGAACGAAGCGCGGGGCCAGCGCAGTGGCCTGCTCCAGGTGCGGCAACGCGTCTCGCGGCTGCTTTGTTTTCAACAAGGCCACGCCCAACAGGGTTAAAAGATCCACATCGGTCGGCGCACCCGCCAGGCCGCTGCGACAGGTTTCTACGGCACCCGCGGCATCGCCCGCCCGCAGCTGCGCATTTGCCTGCTTGAAGCTCTGCCGCGGGTCAGCGCCGCTCATGGGATTCGCTTCGAGGAGGGCAAGGACAGATAATATCCACCGCGGTCAGAACTCCAGCTCAACCAGTACAGCCCGATGGTCCGATGGCCACGGGTTCACAACCAGATCAGCTTTTGCGCTGTCTTCTCCCACCACCTTTGCACCGATCACTTTCATGCTCGGTCCGCGCGCGAATACATAATCAATGCGGTCGGCATGGTCATCCGTGGCGCCTTCCCGGATGAGCGGTGACCAGGTAAAACCCGGGCTCGCCACTTCGTCCGGATGGGCTGCACGGTAGGCATCGGTAAATCCAAGCTGCTCGATGGCTGCGGTGGTGGGCCATTCCACGGCCAAGGGGTGTCGTCCTGTGGTTGCGGCGCGTGCCGTCCAGTCGTGCCTGGAGGGTTCGTTGAAATCCCCGGTCAGCAGCACCAGGTCCGCGCCCTTGGCAAAGCGCAGATCGGCACGTACCAGATCCAGTGCGCCCTGCCGGGTTTCCCGTGCGGATTGAACGGCCTGCTCCGCTGTCTCCAGAAACGGCGCGGCGTCGTAGGGGATGCGCAATAGCTGGTAGGGTTGATAGGGATAATCGGTGGCATGGATATTGAACAGAACTACCTTGCGCCCCGCCACGTCGACCTGCACACCCAGGTCGTGCTCACTTGCGCCGAGGATGGGGTAACGACTGAGGATGGCATTGGCCCAGAGCGCGTCGTTGGCCTTGCGCTGTTCGTAATGGTGATACCCCAGCTCCCGCGCCAGGGCCACGCTGACGGCCTCTCCTGTCGCCGGGCAGTGCTCGCCCGTACAGGGGTCAGACTCGGCGCGGACTTCCTGCAGGCCGACGAGGTCGGCATCCGTCGCCCGTATCGCAGCGACGGTAGCAGCGATGGATTCACCCTGGTTGAGGCCGCCACCCCAGATGTTGAAACTGAGCACGGAAAGCGGCTGACCGCCTGCCTGCGCCAGGGGGCAGACGAGTAAAGCCAGCCCCACCAGCCGGCACAGAATGGGCGCAAGGCCTGCTGACGAATACATCGTGTTCATAATCGCCTCGCCATTGGCATCACGCTACTCTCTACCCTCAGTACGGCCAGGGCTGGAGGCCGTGAATGGCGTTGCGCACATCCCTCGTCAGGGTGGTGACGCTCAGCGTCTTCTGCTGCTCCAGATCATGTACGGCCACCGTAGACGGGGAGCAGCCGGTGGCGACCAGATTGTTGTTGAGCACACACAGCCCTCGACCAAAGCCAGCCCGGGCAATTCGCAGTTCGTCCACGCCGGCATGGGTCAACGAATCCGGCTCAAACTGCGGGACTGGCAGGTTCAGCCTGCGCCCCGGCAGTTGCCAGCACAGCTGGTTTGCATCGGTGTGATTGTACACCACGCCCTCGCCCAGCGGACGCGCATTGTGAACGCCGCGCGGCAGGCTCGCCCAGCGCTTGAGCTTGCCGCCCTGGTAACACAGCAAACTTGCCGTCTTCAGGCCGCTGATATACATGCCGTCGGCATTGCAAAAAACACTGTTGACATGCAAGTCGTTGGATGCGGCCGGACCCCGATTACCCGACGGGTCAAACAGGCGGGCCTGGAATGCCCCGCCCACGCGCTGAACGTGCAGACCGAAGCAAAATTCGCGGCGGTCAAGGTCGAACCCCAGAATGCTGTCGAAACCGGTAGAGGTGAGATACAGCCTCCTTTCATGGATGGCGATCTCGTGTGCGTGCATCAGAAAGGGGTTGCGATAGGATGCGAGCAGCCTGAAATCGGGGCTGTAAACGAACAGCTCGTTGCTGGCGGCCATAAAGACCTGCGCGCCGTCGAAGGCTATACCCCGCAGGCCACGGTCCCAGCCCCGTCCCTGCCAGTCGATGTCCGGGGTATTCCAGTCGATAACCTGCTCGAAGGTATTGCGATGTGTATCGACCAGGTAAACACCGCCGTGGCTCTCCCCCTGCTGACTTCCACGCACCACCGAGGAGGCGATCAGTATTGTCAAGCCAGCACCCCCGCGATCCTCATTGATGATCTCGCGCAAATGTTTTTGACCAGGTGCGCTCGCGCAGGAGTTCACCGTTCTCGCTCAGGCGCCGGGTGTACTTCAGGTAAAAGTTATCCAGGTCGCTGGAGAAAACCGACTCCCCTTCCAGCAGCAGGACCCTGTTCCCGAGTTCCATCTTTATCTCAAAGTCGCCGCTCATCGATGTGGATTCCGGATGTTGGTCGGAGGTCCTGTGTTCAATGCGTTCCTGCGTCGACTGTATACCCCAGGGAAACCGCGTTGCACTGGCGTTGGTTGCCACCGCCAGGGCATCCCCATTGCGCAGATCGCGGGTCACGGTTTCCACCTCGCCAAAGCCTGAGCTGGTGGCTGTTTCAAGCGACTCGTAACCCTCGAGCTGCGCGCTTTGGGCCACTGGCAGAAATTGCGGAGCGCGCTCTTCACCTGCAGGTACAACGGGTAACAGGAATCGCGCGCCGTCTTCCCCGCCGAGATACAGGCTGCTGGTCATCAGATAGGGCGTCGGCCACAGCATTGGCCACTGGGCGTTACTCACTGCGAAGCGGATACGGTGGCCCGGTGCGAATACCCAGGACGTGAAGTGCATTTCGACGTCGAGAGAGAATACCTTCCCGGGTTCAATGACCTGTGGTGAGCGCGCAGACTGCCTGTGGGCGCCGTTGAACCCGGCGCCGGTCACCTGCGTGACACTACCGTCAGGGGCAACATCTGAAACGCGAACGAACCAGTTAGCGTGTGGCGCGTCTACCGAGACTTTGAGTAAAGCGCGGGGGAAGCCCAGGATTTCCACTTTCTCCGACAGGACCTCAGAGTCATACACCAGGCTGAATGCGTCCGTCGGACGCTGATCATGGGCGATATCTCCCCACCACATAACCGGTCCGCCGGCTTCGACCCCGCTGGATGGCTGGTAGCGCAACCTGTGTTCTACATCGGGCGATGGCTCGCTCGACAAGCCATGGTTGCGCTGAGGAAAATAGGTGTGGCCCTTGATCCGCTCGATGGGCCAGCCATCCTCGTAGCGCCAGTGCCCGGGAGCATGCTCGAGGTAAGGCCCCGGAGGATGCCATTCGCGTACATAGACGGCAAAGGCAGGCTCATCCATGATCCCGGTGTCCTTGCCCTTGAGCCATTGGTCAAACCAACGCACGGCTTCATGACGCCACTCCATGCCCGGCTTCGGGTAGGGCTCATGCGGCCAGGTGTGGATCCACGGACCGATCATCGCTTTCACCGGCGCGTCGAGGTTTTCCAGCATCCGCGGCAAGCTGTCTCGATAGCCGTCATACCAACCGCCAATATGAAAGGAGGGAATTCGAATGGATTCGTACTTGTCCCTGGCCGATGCACGATCCCAGAACGGCCCGTCGCGCTGCTGGTCCTTGTAGGTCAGCATCCAGGGATCGGTGTCAAAGCGATTGTCGAAATAATCCTGGTCCAGAACATAACCCGGCGGGGCTGGCAGCGCGTTATACAAGTCCTGCGACATCTCCCAGCTGTCCATGTGCATGATTCCGTCCATGTAGTGCACATCGTCCTGGTACAGATCCTCGGTAGCATCGACCGGGATTATGGTCTTCAGGGCAGGCGGCTGTCGCATCGCCAGCTGAATGGCATTGAAGCCACTCCATGAAATGCCGAACATGCCCACCTTGCCATTTGCGAGTGGGTACTCTGATAGCCATTCGATAACCTTTTCGCCATCGTCCAGCTCCCGGTCGGAGTATTCATGGGGAACCAGCCGACCCTCACTGCTGCCCGTGCCTCGTATATCCACTCGCGCCACGATGTAGCCGCGCTCGGCGAAATAGGCGTAAATGGGGAAACGATCGCCGCGCGACTCGTCTTTCCTGTAGGGGTCATATTCAAGAATGACCGGATACTTTTCCCCTGGCTTGCCACCGCGCGGTATATACAGGTCCGCGGCCAGGCGCACACCATCGGGCATGGGGATCCACACTTCTTCCAGCTCGTACTCGTAGTCCGGGGTGGATGCCGGCTCTGCGGCGGTAACGGTGAGTGTACAAAGGAGACTGGCTACTGCCAGCAGCCAGCCTGCGGAAGAAGTGTGTCGCAGCCCGGAATTCGGGATCATGAATGAATCTCCCCGGGTGGCCATATGCGACTCATTGTCTGTTGAGGTGCGGACCCAGGCGGTCCAGCACGTATTTGCGGATATCCAGGTTGTAGTCTTCCATCGGGGCGTACACCCCGCGCTCGTGGACACGGGCGGACATACCCTGCTGTACCCGCTCGCAAATGGCCCAGTCCTGCCGGTTGACCAGGTGCCAGAAGTCCACGGCATCCGAGGGGTCGAAATCCGGCTTGTCCATTTCATAGGGCTCGAACAGGAAATGGCAGTCGACAACGGTTCTGCCCGGTCCGATGGCCTTGAGTATGTAATACGTCACGTGCTCCCGGGCCAGGCTCAGAAACAGGTTGGGATAGATCAGCTCACCCTTGTGCAGCACCTGCTCGTCCGCGCTCAAGCCCGGAAAACTGCGACGGCTGGATTCTCCGCTGAACGTAAACGTAGTGGCCCCCTCTCGATGGGGTATGCCGCGCTCCCAATCAAGGCCAGCTCCTCCGGACTCGCGGAAGGCGGGTACGATGCGGCACAGTTCCGGATGTACGGGGCCGCAGTGATAGCACTCATTGTAGTTTTCGCAGAGCACTTTCCAGTTGGCGTTGACTTCATAGGAAATGGTGCGGGCGACGCGCAGGTCGCGCAGGGGGTAATTGCCGAAGCGCCGCCTGGCCACGGCTATGGCGTCTGCAAAGGGTGGGGCCGAGGCGGGTGTGAGATTGAGAAAAACAAAGCCGCCCCAGCATTCCACGGAGACCGGGTGCAGTTGCACGGCAGCGACATCAAAGCCACTGGCCCTGTTCATAAAGGGGGCTTTGACCAACTGCCCGTCGAGGTCATAAGTCCATGCGTGGTAGGGGCAGACAATGTTGCGGCCCCCCACCACGCCACCCTTCAGCGCCAGTATCGAGTCATCGTCATTCCGCCCCGCGCACAGGCGGGCCCCGCGGTGACGACAGACATTGTAGAACGCTTTCAGCACACCCTCGCGGTTGCGCAGCAGTAAGATGCTTTCGCCGAACAGGTCCAGCACCCGGTGAGTACTCGAGTTCGGAACCTCCTCCTCGCGGCCGACGCAGACCCAGTCACTGCAAAAAATGTGCTCCTTTTCAAGCTGGTAATAGCGATCCTCGAGGTACCAGGAGGAGGGTAGGGAGGGTTCGAGCCCCTCGAGCGTGTTCAGCTCAACGGTGGACATCGGGAAAGGCTCGCCGAAAAGATAGTCCGTACATTCTGACCAGAATCTGCCCCGTGTTCCAGCCTGAATTGTCACTCTTGAAGGAGGAAGAGGCCCTCTTGATGAATGCGCATGGTTTTTTTTGCCGGAGGTTTGTGGCGTGCCCCGCATTGGTTCATTATGCCTGCTGGAAGTTCATCAGGGGGGGAGGTGGATGACAGGGCTCGGCCCAGTATCTGACACCGGTGATCGGCAGCGGCCCAGCAATATTCGCTGGCGCATCATGGCTATCCTGGTGTTCGTCAGTTTTGTGTCCTATTTACTGCGGGGCAATCTGTCGATTGCCGGCCCGGCGATGGTGCAGGACCTGCAACTGACCGAAGTTCAGTGGGGTTGGATCATGGCCGCCTTCCCGCTCGGCTACGCGCTGTTCCAGTTCCCGGGCGGATACTGGGGTGATCGCCGGGGACCCCGGATCACAATGGCGACCATCACCATAGCCTGGGCTGTGCTCATCGCTGTCACCAGCCTTACACCCGCACGGGATGTAGCCCCGTTATACCTGGTCATAGGATTTCTGCTGACCGTCCAGTTTCTGGTGGGTGCCTCCCACGCGCCGGTCTTTCCCATCATGGTGGCCGCCATCGAGCGCTGGTTCCCGCCGGGAGGCTGGGCGCTGCCCAATGGGCTGACCAGTGCTGGCCTGACGGTGGGCCTGGCGGTCACTGCCTCGGCATTGCCCTGGCTGATCGATCAATATGGCTGGCGTACGGGTTTCCTGGCACTGGCACCGTTCGCGTTAGTGGCAGGTGCCCTGTGGTGGTGGTATTCCCGTGACCACCCCGCGGACCATCCGGGCGTCAACACTGCGGAGCTGACGTTGTTGACATCGCCCGCAGGGCATAGGGCTGCTGAGGGGTGTACGGAAGCGGCATGGAGGCGCGTACTCAAGAACCGGGACGCCCTTTTGGTCACGCTCAGCTATGCCTCGATGAATTTTGTTTTCTACGTGGTTTTCAGCTGGGGCTACTACTACATGGTGACCGTACGCGAAATGGGAGCCCAGGAGGCGGGATTCCTCACCTCTGCGCAGTGGTTGGCGGGTGCAGCCGGGGCTTTCACCGGAGGCTGGTTGGGTGACAGATTCTGTATGAAATACGGTGTGCGCTGGGGTTGCCGGATGCCGATAGTGATTGGTTGTAGCGCCTCCGCGCTGTTACTGATTGGCGTGGCATTGCATCCCGATGCCTATGTAGCTGCCTTCATGTTGGGGGCCTGCTTCTTCTTCAACCAGTTTACCGAGGGAGCATTCGGGGCCAATGGTGCGGCCATCGGTGGCCGCCACGCCGGGGCGGTCTATGGGCTGTTCAATACCGGCGCCAATCTGATGGGCTTCGCCAACGCCCTGTTGCTGTCGGGAATCGCCGCCACGCTGGGGTGGAAAGTGGCGATAGCATCGGGAGCTGCTTTTGCCATGCTGTCGGTAACCTTTATTGTCTTTTCTCGTGCCGACAGGCAAATGGACCAATCGGACTAGGGCCTGGCCAGACTTGGCATTCGCCAGGCCCTGCTACTATGGTGGTGCCCGGGCCTGGCAGGCAAAAAAAGGATCAAGCTTGATGAGTAGAAATTCACGCTACGACATTCTGTTCGAGCCCGTGGCTATAGGGCCTGTCACAGCGCCAAATCGCTTCTACCAGGTGCCCCATGCCAGCGGTATGACGGAAGCCAATCCCCGCGTCAGGGCGGCGTTTCGGGGTATCAAGGCTGAAGGGGGCTGGGGTGTAGTTTCCACCGGTGCGGTTTCCACCCACCCCTCATCCGATGACAGCCCCCTGCCATTCGCCAGGCTGTGGGACAACAACGATGTTCGCGCCCACGCCATGTCCTGTGATGCCATCCATGAGCACGGCTCACTGGCTGCGATAGAGTTATGGCATGGCGGCGCATCGGTGATGAATCGCACGTCCCGTATAGCGCCCTATTCGCCCTCAGGTATTCCCTGGGCTGCAACCCATGTAGGCTTTATGGGGCAGTTAAGGCCCAGGATCATGGATGCTGGGGATATCCGTGACGTCATCCGGTGGCAGGTTGCGGCGGCAAAACGAGCCAGGTCAGCAGGCTTTGATATTGTGTATATCTACGCGGGTATGGGCTACCTGGCGTACGAGTTTTTGCTTGAGGAGTACAACAGGCGCACCGATGACTACGGCGGCTCGGTGGTCAATCGGGTACGTTTTGTGCGTGAACTCATCGAAAGTACCAAAGCGGCGATAGGTGATACCTGCGGGGTGGCGCTTCGCATCAGCCTGGAGGAGTTGCGCGCCAGGCCCAGCGACCATTTCGCCTCCCAGGCCCATGAAGTAGTCAGTTTGCTGGCGGACCTGCCGGATTTGTGGGACGTGAAAATGGATTCAAGCCCGACTGACTGCGGCGCATCCCGGTTCCGCGAAGAGGGCGCCCATGAACCGGTCATCGA
>JBFZEF010000343.1:0-4333 GCA_041307045.1 Halioglobus sp. | reverse complement strand
GCGATGGGGATGCCATGCAGGGGGCCGCGCAGCTTGCCGGCGGCAAATTCTTCAGTCGCGCGCCGCGCATCCTCCCGCGCCCGCTCCGCCGTGACGGTGATATAGGCGTTGATACGGGGATTGAGCCGCTCGATGCGATCGAGGTAGGCGTCGGTCAATTCCAGCGGCGAGAGCTCCCGGTCGCGCAGGGCGCGCGCGGCTTGCTCTATGGAAAGGTTGGCGAGGTCAATCTGTTGCATGGCTGCGCTCCACTTTCTGGGGTTGCACGGGGTTCAGCTTGCGCCCCCTGGACTAAATGTCGGCTGCACTGGCGCCGGCAGATGGGTTTCAGCCTCGCAGCGGGCGCGGATGGCCTCCACGTCGCCGCCGAAGTTGAACAGGGCGATATCGTCACCTCTTTCCGCCACGAGTCTGGTTCGAAAGTCGGCCGTGGCTGCGGCATCCACCGCGCCGTCGTCGCCGATCACGACGCCATAGCGCCTGGCGCCATCGCGGGTCACCAGCCGCCGGTCGACGTCGAGGCGCACCAGTTCCGGGTCGCGCTTGAAGGGGTCGCCCCAGCCGCCGCCACCCCAGGTATTGAAATAGAGCAGGTCGCCCTCCTTCACCTTGATCCCTTCCACCTTGGCCGGCAGCCAATGCTCCGAGCCGTCATTGCGGACCAGGCGCTTGGTGGAGCGCAGACCGGTCTCGCCGCCGAGGACGCCCCAGGGGTACATCAGCCAGCGCTCGTCGTGGATGCCGATCTCGCCGTCACAGAGGAAGCAGTAGACCACGCTGAGGCCATTGCCGCCCCGGTGCAGGCCGGCGCCGCCGGAATCGGGGATGGTTTCGTAGCGCTCGATACGCAGCGGGAAGTAGGACTCGATAAACTCGTTGGGCACGTTGGTAAAGCCCGGCCACAGGGAGTGGCCGTCGGGGCCGTCTCCCACCGGCCTGCCGGGAATGCCGCCGAAACCGATCTGGAACAGCTGGAACCACTCCCCTTTCTTGTCGTAACCGGAATAGAACAGGTGGGGTGAATCGGAGAAGCCCGCCGCGTTCAGCATCTGCTCGGGCGCGCCCATCCCCAGCAGGGCCCCCAACAGGTCGAAGATGCGACCCAGGGCGTGGGTGCGTCCCGACAGTGCCGCGGGAAAATTGGGCTTGAGCAGGGTGCCCTTCGGGATACGCACATCCACCAGGTCATAAAAGCCGTCATTGAACACGATCTGCGGGTCGACCACGTTGATGGTGAAGGAGCCGAAAAACATCTTGAACATGTCCTCATTGAGGAAGAAGTTCACTGAGCTCTGGGCCTGGGGATCGGTGCCGTCGAAATCGAAGATGGCCACCGCGCCTTCGCGCCACATCCTGCACCTGATCTTGTAGGGCCCCATGCCCATGCCGTCATCGCAAAGGTAATCCTCGAATACCCGGGGCTCCTCCGGGATAAACAGGCTGATGATGTGTTTCATCGCGTCGTAGTTGCGCTGCAGCATGATGTCCATGGTGGTGACCAGCACGTCGTCGCCGAAGCGCGTGGCCAGCTCCACGCAGCGTTTGGCCGCGGTATTACAGGCCGCCACCAGGGCGTTGAGGTCGAAGCGGTTCCACTGGGGGGTGCGCACATTGTGCAGGATGAGCTCCAACAGGTCGGATTGCAGCACACCTTTGCGGTACAGCTTGATCGGTGGGATGCGAATACCTTCCTGGTAGATCGTGGTGGCCTGGATGGGAATGGAGCCCGGCACCATACCGCCGTTGTCGGACATGTGCCCGAACATGGCTGACCAGGCAATATGGCGGCCGTCCTTGAACACAGGCACCAGCACCACCCAGTCGGGCAGGTGTGACACCGCCGCATTGCACATATAGGGATCGTTGGTGAGGATGACGTCCCCCTCCTCGATCTCGGCGTCATAGGCCGCAAGGAAGGGGCCGATAAACGAGCCGAACTGGCCCACTACCATTTTGCCCGCGCGGTTGGCGATCATGGGGAAGCAGTCGCCCTGCTCGCGAATACCCGGCGACATGGCGGTGCGGAACAACACCGCATCCATTTCCTCGCGGGCATTGCGCAGAGCGTTTTCAATAATATCCACGGTGACACCGTCGACGTCGGCCCTGCCGAACGGTGTGCTGTTGGTCTGGATAATCGTTGCACTCATGTCCTTATCCCCTCACTTTACCGGATTGATCAGCAGGTTGCCGATCGCGTCCACCCGGGCATCGAAGCCGGGCAGCACCACGGTGGTGGAATCCATCTCACCAATGATCGCCGGGCCGGGCACCACCAGGCCCTCATGCAATTTATTGCGGTCGTAGATAAAAATGTCGTGCCAGTGGCCATCGTAGTAGAAGCGGCTGTCGTGGATGCGGCACTGCTCGAGGGTAGTGCCGGCACTGCCTGTTTTGAGCTCGGCGATCGCCTTGCTGCGCGCCTTCACCAGGGCGCGGATCATGAGGATCTCGTGGCCGTCCCCCAGCTTGAACGTAAACAGCTGTTCGTGCTCGCTGTCGAACTGGTCGGTGAGCAGGGCCACGCCCCGGGCCTTCAATTCCTCCTCGCTGAAGTCCACGGTGATCTGGAAGGCCTGGCCCGCATAGCGCAGGTCCGCCTGGTAGCTCACCTCGTGATCCTGTACGGGAATGCCATCGGCCAGCAGGGACTCCCCCGCCCGCTGCTGCAGTTCCCGCAGGTCCGCCAGCAACTGCGCGTCGCTCAGGCCGCCGGCCATGGTCAGGTAGGTGCGGGCCGCCTCGTCCTGCACCTGGGTGGTGGCATCGCCATAGGCGCACAACACGCCCGGGCCGGGGGGAATGATGACCGGCCAGGCCTCCGTCAGGATACCCATGGCATTGGCGTGGAGGGGGCCGGCGCCGCCGAATCCCACCAGGGCGAAGTCCCGGGGGTCGTAGCCCTGCTCCACCGACACCAGCCGCAGGGCGCCGAACATGGATTCGTTGACGATCTTGCAGATGCCCTCGGCGGCCTCCATCAGGCTGATGCCCATGGCGTCCGCCACTTTCTGCACGGCGCTCACCGAGGCGTCGCGATTGATTTTCATATTGCCGCCCAGCTGCACGTCCGAGGGCAGGTAGCCCAGCACCACGTTGGCGTCACACACCGTGGGCAGCTCGCCGCCTTTCATATAACAGGCGGGACCGGGCACAGCCCCGGCGGATTCCGGGCCCACCCGCAGGGCTTTGGTGAGTTCCGGCACGAAGGCGATGGAGCCGCCACCGGCCCCCACGGTGCGCACATCCACCGAGGGAGCCCGCACCCGCACGTCGCCGACGATAGTCTCGCGCCGCACCCGGGCCCGGGAATTCTGGATCAGGGCCACATCGGTGGATGTGCCACCCATGTCGAAGGTGAGGATATTGTCAAAGCCCGCCCGGCTGCAGAAATAGATCGCCCCGGACACGCCACCGGCGGGGCCGGACATCAGCAGGTTGACCGGCGACTCGGCGGCGCCCCGGGCCGATGCCAGGCCGCCATCGGAGCGCAGGATCGACAGCTGCGTGTCAGCACC
Organism: Halioglobus sp.; assembly: GCA_041307045.1. Lineage (GTDB taxonomy): Bacteria > Pseudomonadota > Gammaproteobacteria > Pseudomonadales > Halieaceae > JARRPM01. Next base: position 815 of record JBFZEF010000343.1, on the reverse strand, counting down.
CATCCGCTCCTCCAGCGCCGCCTGCAGGTTGCGCACGTACTTCGCTACTTCCGGGCGCACATAGGAGTTCACCACAGTGGTTTCCGTGCGCTCGTATTCCTGCATCTCCGGCACCACCTCGCTGGAGATCGAGATCGGGGTGTCGGTGAAAATCTCCGCCGCGATATCCCGTGCCCGGCGCTCGTGCTCGCCGTTGATATAGGCGTTGATGAAACAGATGGTCAGGGCCTGCACCGCGCCCCGCGCGCGCAGTGTCTTCAGGTCAGCGCGCAGCTTGTCCTCGTCGAGGGCGCGCACGATGCCACCATCGGCGCCGATACGCTCGCTGGCGCCTATGGTCAACTCCAGCGGGGCCAGCAGGGGCTTCTTCACAAAGCTGACCCAGCCGCCCAGCCCACCGGGGCAGAACGAGCGGGCCACCTGCAGCGTGTCCTCGAAACCGCTGGTGGTCACCAGCCCCACCCTGGCGCCTTTGCCCGTGAGCACCGCATTGGTCGCCACGGTGGTGCCGTGCATCACCCGGTGGATAGCGGCGGGGTCGATACCGGACTCCTCGCAGATGCGCGCGATGCCATTAAGCACGCCGATAGAGGAATCCTCCGGCGTGGATGGCACTTTCGCCGTGTAGGTTTCACCGCTCTCTTCGTTGATCAGCAGGAGGTCGGTAAAAGTACCCCCGACATCCACACCCAGCCTGTAACTCATTCCTTTCTCCTGTTTCCTTTATGCTTGGTCGGGCTAACGGACCGGCCTCGATCCGAGTTTATGCAGTCGGGACACGCCGTAAATACGTCCATGTAGGCTCGCTGCAGCCA
>JBFZEF010000342.1:0-10205 GCA_041307045.1 Halioglobus sp. | reverse complement strand
CCGCAACGGACCGCTACTCATCCAGGTCACGGCGTTCACGTTGGCTCACACGCTCACGCTCGCGCTGGCGGTATACGGTGTCATTTCACTGCCACGGTCGATCGTCGAGCCGTTGATTGCCGCTTCAATCGCCTATGTGGCCCTGGAAAACATCCTTACACCGCGGCTCAACCCGTGGCGCGTATGGATTGTTTTTGGCTTCGGCCTGTTGCACGGGCTGGGCTTTGCCGGTGCACTCCAGGAACTGGGCCTGCCGCGCGCACACCTGTTGCCGGCACTGGCCAGCTTCAACGTCGGTGTCGAGCTCGGGCAGATCGCGGTCATCGCGCTGGCGTATCTGGCCACAGTCACAGTTAGAGGCAATCAGTCGTGGTACAGGCCGCGCGTGGTTATTCCAGCTTCCGCTGCGATCGCCGCGGTGGCCGTGTTCTGGACGGTGCAGAGACTGATCGAAGGCTGAGCCAGTAGACGCCCGGGCAACTAATTCAGTTGCTACATCAGTATCACGCTTGCGGTCGTTCGACTAAACTAAAACCCCGATTGAATTGAACGGACATCCTCGTGACCAACAACAAAGAACGCTTGCTGTCAGTCGCAGCGCGACTCAGGCGCGGCGAGCTCGCCAGCCTGGCTCGCGGCCTGATGCCGCGGCGCCGAGTGCCTGATTTGATCTCTGCCGGAACTACCGCGCGCATCACACCTGGATTCCTTGGGCAGGTCTGTGATCGCCCGCTGATCGACCTGGGGGAGGTTGGTGACGGTCGCTATGCTGGAATCCATACCCCAGGCTATGCCGATGGCTATGCCGAGACCTATATCCATGACCAGTTCGTTGCTGGCGCCGAGGCCTACCAGCGCTTTTACACCAACTATGAGTTCTTCGAGAACCTGATCCGCCGCGGGCTGGAGCTGGGTGGATGGAGGTCGCGCGCGCCTCAGGCAATTCTCGATATTGGCTCCGGCGCCGGCAACTCGGTGATTCCGCTGCGCCGCATGTTTCCCGGCGTGCCGCTGGTCGCGTCCGACCTGAGCCTGGAGTTGCTCAGGCTGCTGAATCTCGCCCTGCATGACCGGGGCATGGCCGATGCCGTCAGTGTGATGCAGTTAAATGCCGAAGAGCTGATCTTCAGGGATCGCAGTTTCGAGCTCGTGGTTGGTGCGGCCATCCTGCACCACTTGTTTCATCCAGAACGCACACTGGAAGGGTGTGCGCGGATTCTGCGTCCCGGCGGTGTCGCGCTGTTCTTCGAGCCGATGCAGGGCGCGAACTGGATGGTCCGCACATTTTACGCTGCGGTACTCGCAGACCCGCGTGCCGGCGAACTCTCCCCCAATTTGCGCCGCTACCTGCGCAACCGAATACGCTTCTTCGACGATCGAGTCTGCACCGACAAGGACCAGCCGCAGTTCCTGAAAATGGACGACAAATGGATGTTCACCAGGGAGTATTTCCTCGACATAGCCGAGCGCTCGGGTTTCTCTGCCTGCCATATCCAGCCGATCGGCGATCCGGCGCGGCAGGTTAGCGGCAAGCTCCAGGTACATATGAAGGGCTTTGGACAGGCGATAAAGGATCTGCCGGTCTGGGTCCAGCAGTTACTCGATGAGGTCGAAGCGGGAATCCCGACCCCGCTGCGCAGCCAGGTCCTGGGTGACGCGATTCTGGTGCTGGTTAAATAAGCGCCGGCACGCCCATCCCGGCTCAGGGATACTGAAACCCCACGCTCTGTTCGGTGACGCGCCACAAGCGCGCCGCGGCCTTGTCATCCTGCGCCCACGGCCTGGGCCGCACCGGCTTGCAGTTGACAAAGTATTTACCGCTGATACCGGCAACTTCGTCGCTGCCGCACAGGTAGATCGAGGTCTCGGCGCCCTGCTGCGGGGACCGAAAAAAAGGCTTCAACAGGAGCGGAACAATCCAGCTTATACGCCCGTCATTCTGCGTGCCCAGGGACGTGGCTACCGCGCCCGGATGCAGGCAGTTCACCGTCACCGGGCAGCCCGACAGCCGCTGCGCCAGGCTGCGGGTAAACAGGATATTCGCCAGCTTGGAACGGCCGTACTCGCGGAAGGTCCTGTAGCCGCGTTCGGCATGCAGGTCGTCAAATCCCATCCCGCGCACGAAGGCATGAGCGCCGGAAGCGACATTGACAATCCGCGCAGCGGGCTGCTCCAGCATTGCGGGCAGTAACAACCCGGTCAGAAGGAAGGGGGCGAAATGGTTAACCGCCAGGGTCTCCTCGAAACCATCGACAGTGGTTCGGCGTTTGGTATTGATGACCCCGGCGTTGTTGAGCAGCACATCCGGCGGACGCCCCAGTGCCAGGCACTCATGGGCCGCCTGGCGCACACTGGCAAGGCTGGCCATGTCCAGCGCAACCACCGCGGGGCGTGTCCCGCCACTACCGACTATTTCAGCGGCCAGCGCCTCGCCCTTCTCTGGACTGCGGCAAAGCAGGGTCAGGTTGGCCCCCTGCGCGGCCAGCGCCAGCGCGGCGGCCCGGCCAATTCCCGCGGTGGGGCCGGTGATCAGTACGTGTTTGCCTTGCAGGTTCATGCCGGGTCCCCTGGTCGCGATCTGATTGACGCGACAATTGCAGAGGCAATGTTACCTCGGGCCACCAGCGTGCGACACCCTTTAGTCTAACCAGCTGCCGACAGAGCGCTTGCAGCGCCCCGGTTGAGCGACTACGCTCAACCCGACGCTTAACAATGGCTGATGAACAAGTGGAATGAACCGGCATACAGTCAGCTTCCGGGGTAACGCACAGGCCCTGACCACAGGACAGAGACATGAAAGCAGATATCGGATTGATTGGTTTGGCGGTGATGGGAGAGAACCTTGTCCTGAATATGGAAAGCAAGGGTTTCCGGGTCGCGGTATTCAACCGCACGGTTGAAAAGGTTGACAGGTTCATGGCTACCCGCGGCGCCGGCAAGAACTTTATCGGCTGCCACAGCATAGAAGAGCTGTGCGCCAATATCGAGCGCCCGCGCAAGGTCATGATGCTGGTCAAGGCCGGCCAGGCGGTCGACGACTTCATCGAACAGCTCATCCCGCACCTCGATCAGGGCGACATCATTATCGATGGCGGCAACAGCCAGTATCCCGACACGATTGCACGTACAGCGTATGTCGAGAGCAAGGGGCTGCTGTATATCGGCACTGGCGTATCCGGCGGCGAGGAGGGCGCCCTGCTCGGCCCCTCGATCATGCCCGGTGGCTCGCCCGCCGCCTGGCCGGCCGTGAAGCCGATCTTCCAGAAAATCTCCGCCCACACCGAGGCCGGCGAGTCCTGCTGCGACTGGGTCGGTGAAAACGGCGCGGGCCATTTCGTCAAGATGGTCCACAATGGCATCGAGTACGGTGACATGCAGATGATCTGCGAGACATACCAGATGATGAAGGAGGGCATCGGCCTGACCAACGAGGAAATGCACGCGGTGTTCAAACAGTGGAACGAAAGTGAGCTGGACTCCTACCTGATCGAAATCACCCGCGACATTCTCGGCTACAAAACCGCTACGGGCGAAGCCGTGATCGACCAGATTCTGGATGCCGCCGGGCAGAAGGGTACCGGCAAATGGACCGCCGTCACTGCCCTCGACCTCGGCCAGCCGTTGACATTGATCGGCGAGGCGGTGTTTGCGCGCTGCCTGTCCGCACTGAAGGACGAACGCGTGGCCGCATCGAAGATTCTGCGTGGTCCGGAAGCAAGTTTCTCGGGCGACAGGGCGGCGCTGGTTGACGACCTCAAGCAGGCGCTTTACGCCGCAAAGATTGTTTCCTATGCGCAGGGTTACCAGCTGATGCGTGAGGCCGCCCGGGAATACAAGTGGAAACTCAACAACGGCGGCATTGCCCTGATGTGGCGTGGGGGCTGCATCATCCGCTCCGTCTTCCTCGGCAGGATCAAGGAAGCGTTCGACAACAACCCGGACCTGGTCAACCTGTTGCTCGACCCCTTCTTCACCGACGCCGTCGAAACCGCGCAGGCCGCCTGGCGTCGGGTGGTCATCAAGTCGGTCGAACTGGGTATTCCAATGCCCGCGATCGGTTCGGCGCTGGCCTACTACGACGGCTATCGCGCCGCCCGCCTCCCGGCCAACCTGTTACAGGCACAGCGCGACTACTTCGGCGCGCACACCTACGAGCGGCTAGACAGGCCGCGCGGAGAGTTCTTCCATACCAACTGGACCGGCCGCGGCGGCGACACTTCAGCCTCGACTTATATTGTGTAAATAAAGCACCCGGCCGCGTTCGAGTGCCCTGCCCGCCCCAACGGACAGCGGGTACAGCTCCAGCTGCCAATAGCAGGGTGCTCTATCTGGGGCCACGTCAGCGCCGGATATTGGATTGCACTTCCAGCTGGATCGGCTCGCCCAGCCTATCGACAATGTATGCCTTGATCTCATCAACCTGGGCGGTGCCCAATGATTCTCGCGAGGCCAGCACCAGGGTTACCAGAGGCGGGTCCCCGAGGGTGACATCGGCGTGATCCACCTGGACCGAATAGTCCTCAAATTGCATAGTTCCCTTCGGCAACTTTTCGACAATCTGCACCCGTTCCACAAGATGGGCAAACGACAGCGACAGGGGCACTGCTATGATGGCAAGAATCAGCAGGGAGATGCCCAGGCCGGCCCTGGCGCGGCTAAAGGGTGAAAAGCCCAGCGCCCAGAAAGTGACGCTGGCCGCCAGCGCGATACCAACCAGATTGGTCACCAGTAGCAGCGCCGCGCCGGCGGCCATTGCCCAGTCGGCCCAGCCAATTCCGATCCCCACTACGCTGAGGGGCGGCACCAGGGCCACAGCGATCGCCACACCTGCCAGGCTCTTTGCAATCTCCTTTTTTGCGTTGGCGTAGGCACAGGCCACACCGGAGACCACTGCAACCATCAGGTCGAGCAGGTTGGGTGCCATGCGCACGGTCATTTCATGAGTGGGAATATCCAGCGGCATTGCCCACGACATCAGAATCCCGCAGGCCAGGCCCCATGCTACGCCCGCCAGAAGCGTCCGAAGGGCTGTGCGAATCATACCGGGGTCCGAACGCGCCAGCCCCATGGCCAGTGACACAATAGGCGACATCAGTGGGGCCAGTATCATGGCGCCAATAATCACCGGCGCAGAGTTACTGAAAAGTCCGGCAAGGGCAATCAGTACACTCAGTACCATCAGTACCTGAAAGGAAGACGACGCCCTGGCATCGTCCCGGAGTGAAACAAACAGGTCGCGGTACTCCTCCTCGCTGGCGTGACGAAACAGCGGCAGATTGTGATTCAGAAGTGCCTGGGCTGCCTCTCCCTGGGGAACCTGGTTCAGCCGCACCGTCTCCCTGGAGACTGTCTGTGGGATATTGCGCGCAGGCTCCCTTGCAGGACCCGGTAACAGGTGAATGCGGTCCTCGAGGAGTTTGAATTCGATCTCGGAGGTATGCACCGGCTTGCCATCCAGCAGGTATTCCACTCCCTGTGGCGCAATGATCCGCAGACTGTCGGCCTGGACCAGGCCCAGCGATGCGGGCAGCTGCGTCAGCCTGATTTTTCGCGGCCATAGCAGCCGCGCCAGAAACCACAGGTAGCTGGCGATACTGCGCGGCGCCAGCACCAGCAGCGCAATGCGGCCGTCACCTGGACCGAATTCCTCGACGAAGGAGCGGCTGAGCAGCGCGCTCTCGGCCCTGTTGACCACCACCAGGCCCAGTGCAGCAAGGCTGATCTCCTTCTCCTTTCCGGTAATCAGTTTGTAGAGCCGCGGCTGCAGGCCCCCGAGGCCCTTCATTGACCCTTTCAGCAGGTGCCAGGAGTTTGGGTGCTGGTTGATATCGTAGGGTCTCAGGCCCAAAACCCGCCCCATGACTACAGATGAGAACACCAGTTCGCCATTACAGGTAATAGCGTTTGTCTCAATCGCGGTGGCACCCAGGTAGTGCCGGAACACATCGTTCAGTTCTCCGCGCACGCCCATGGCCAACATCGCCTGCCGGGCATCCGGATGAGTCAGGACTCCGATCTCCCACTCGCGCTCCAGGGCGATGGCGGCAAGCTCGCGGATCATCTCATCACCCAGGTAGAACAGGACGCGCGCTTGTTGCGGCGGCGTCTCCCGCTCCGCCCAGGGCAGGAATGTGACGCTCGCCGTTGCGCCCAGAGCCGCTTTCTGGTCCGCATCCATACTGGAATCGTGTATCAGATACAGCGCAGGAACCTCATCCGCCGGTGCCGGGCCCTCATGCATACTCATGTCTCTCGCATCAATTGATTAGGGATTCTAGACCGCCCGCGACGATTCCAAAAGCCGACCAGCCTGATCGAAGGAAGACACGGCTGACCTACTTCATGAATCACCAGGAACCTCAACTCGTGCACGGTACCTGTAAAGCCTGTCCGCAGCCAGCGTAGGGGCCGGAACAGCCACAAACCAGGCTCACTCCTGTATATCTTTCTCTGTATGTGCCAACCACGGTTGTCGCGCTCTCGAACGTGGGATATCTTGCGATTGGGATGGAGTCCAAGCTGCTACCAGGGTGGAGGCGGAGCACCGGTGCCGCCGCTACGATCTGGACCCTGCGGACTCCACTGGCTGAATTGCCCCAAAGCCTGCTCCCAGGCTGTCAGGAGTTCTATTGGGCCGATATAATGTGGGGAGGCTCGCAAACCGACACTGAAAGGCCATCTACTAAAATACTTTGAAGGACATTCATGGGACCTGAACCGTTCAATGTGCGCGCTGCCTGGGCAGCCGCTACGCTTGAAAGAGACCGATCCTGGGTATTCGAGCTAACCGATGCCCACCAAAGAGAACTACTCGATGCTATTCCCGCGTTCAAAGCCTGGGCGCACGACACCGGCATGACCGCGCAATGGCTGCATGGCCATATGCAGCCTACCGCTGGCAACTTTCCGCTGCCCACGCTTGCACCGCAACTGCGACGGTTCCGCAGCGAGCTTGAAGATGGCTACGGTCTTGTTCAACTGCGCCGGGTTCCGGTGAAGGGGCTCACTCCCAGGGATTTGCACCTGTTGCACGCGGGTTTGTGCGCGCATGTGGGTACGCCGCGCCCACAAACGGTGTTCGGCGATGTCGTGCAGGATCTGCGGGATGCAGGCCAGGCGAGCTTGATCGAACGGCGCGGCAGCAAACATAATCGGGGGCTGCCGTTTCACAACGATCCCTGTGACGTAGTTTCGTTCCTGTGTATCGCGCCCGCAGCGTCGGGGGGTATCGGGCAGTTCGTCAGCAGTGTCGCCATTCACAATGCCTTGCTTGCTTCGACCCCGCAGCATGTGTCCACACTGTATGATGATTTCGTGCATGCCTATCAAGAGTACCTTTTCGTACGCACGGGAGCGAACGAATCCAGTCTGCCCAAACAGCGCTTCTACCACATGCCAATATTCAGTGCCGCGCAGGGCGTGTTCGCATGTAAATACTCACGCTTCTATATTGATCAGGCACAGGAGAGCCCCCGGATTCCTCGCCTGAGTCCGGCTCAAAACGCAGCGCTTGATGCACTGGACGAGCAGATAGCAAATCCGCAGTGGCGTATTGAAGTTGCCTACGAGGCCGGTGACATGATGCTGATCAACAACTATGTCTGCTTTCACGCACGCACTCCGTTCACGGACGATTCCCGGCAGCGCCGACATCTGCTCAGGATATGGCTCGCGGTGCCAAACTCTCGCCCCCTGGCATCGCAATGGGCGCAGCACATGTTCTATCAAAGTACCGAGGCAGGCGCGATCCGCGGTGGGGTGCCGGGTCCTGAACCTGAATATGACTGAACCCGACGCGCTGCTGGCGGGCAGGCTCGAGGGCGATCAAGAGAAGGTTTTACTGATCCATCAGGGCCGGACCTACACTCGGGGCGAGTTGGCTGGCCATGCTGATAGATTGGCAGCAGAGCTCAGCGCCAATCTTCGCTCGGGTGATATGCTGGCAATCTGGTTGCCCAACAGTCCGCAGCTGTTGATTCTGTATCTCGCGTGCTTCCAATGCGGTATCGTCCCGATGCCGCTGAACCCCGGGCTGAAACTGCCTGAGCTGACTCAGATCCTCCGCCATTCCGGCGCGCGCGTCCTGATCACAACCCCGGAAAGAGGGGTGACCCACGCGCGGCTGTTTACCACTTTGGTACGGCGCGTTTGGACCGTTTCGCCGATGGACACGTTATTGCGGGACACCTCGGACCCGGCATGCGGCGAAGCATCAGGTGACAGCTCAAGTGTATCGAAAAACGCTTCCGAGCGTCCTGTGTTGGTACTGAATACTTCCGGATCGAGTGGGCTACCCAAAGCCGTGGTGCTTTCTTATCGCGCAGTTCATCACAATCTGACTTATCGCCTGGCATACTGTGAGTTAACTGACAGAAGCATATCTGTCGTCGCATCGTGCATGGCGCAAAGCGTGGGCCTGTATCAATGCCTCGCACTGCTTGGTGCCGGTGCCATGACCGTACTGCTGGAGTCCTACGACATACCGCAGTTGATCAACTCTATCAATGACTACCGGCCGACTCACCTGATTATGGTGGTCAGTGCCTTTGATCTGCTTCTGCATGACACCAGGATCACCTCGGAGAGTCTACAGTGCATCCGCTTCGCAGCAGCAGGCGCTGACTGTGTCACGCCGCGTGTGCAACAGCGGTTTACTGCGTTAACGAATCGCACTTTGCGCTCCAGTTACGGACTCTGCGAATCGAGTTGGGCGCTGGTCAACGACGGGAAGCGTGCCGACATGGGTCTGGCACTTGGCAAGCCCTGTCCCGACGTTGAGATCCGACTGTTGCAGTCAAACGGCAGTAACGTATCGGCAGGCGAAGTGGGCCAGATTTATATCAAAAGTCCGCGTAACATGCTGGGCTATTTGAACGACGAAGTAACTACAGACGCCGCGCTGGTTGACGGATGGTTGGCGACTGGAGACCTCGCTTACCAGGACAATGATGGCTATTTCTGGTTTGCGGGACGCAGCAAAGACCTGATCATCCTGAGCAGCGGCGACAATGTCTCACCGACGGAGGTAGAAAACGTCCTGTGTTCACATCCCGCAGTATCTGCCTGCATGGTCGTGAAGCGGCCTACGGCCGTCGGTTCGGAAGTGGCCTGGGCATTGGTGGTTTCAAAACAACCCACTTCGACCCAGACTCTCAGGGATTTTATGCATCAGCGGCTCAGTGACTTCAAGGTGCCGGAGGGCATTGAGTTCGTTACTGAGTTGCCAGTGGGGCTTTCTGGCAAGATCCAGCGAAGCACGCAGCAGTCAGGATCGTAACGCGATCACCAATGCGTGGCCTTTTAAACGCGCTGACCGCCAGTTCGATTCAGGAATGGTTTGATCCTGCAGTGAGGACGCCGCAGCGTTCATGACCTGAGAAGTAATTTCTTGATCGCCCGTTTCAACGCGTTCACATGACTGTCCATGTATTGATATCGATCACTGGCACGGAAACGGCGATCCAGGAAGTTCATGCACGCGTTCGCTTCAAATACGACGATCTCGTCCTCCATAATAGCAAAATCGACGCCAAAAACGTCCAAACCTACGCGCGCCTGGATCTCGTGGAAAGTGCGAGCATATTTTCCCATGCCTGTATCACGCAGTTCGGCAAGTAGACGTTCCTCGCGGCGGCAAAGCTCGAGATCCGTATGCATCAGGTCTGACCGGCTTCCGGCATGTATTATCCACTTGTCGGAAAAAATGGAGTGTCGGGGATAGGCAATTCCATCGATCATTATCACGCGATTTTTCTGATACAGGCCGTCCTTATTTTTGTATTCGATGAATTCCACGATGCAGATGCCACTGTAGAGCCATTCCAGGTCTTTCACGCTTTCAAGCTGGTCAAGTTCGGAGAGCAATAGCATTTTCTGCCCACCGTGTTCCCCCCTGGAACGGACGATCATCGGCCAGCTGCCAAACTTCTGGCAGGCCGCCAGGAGCTCGCCAAAGGTGCGGGGATTATGAGTCTCCGTACGGGGAACAAGGCAGCCCGAAATGTTGGCGAGAGTTGCCGGCAGCCGACCCCGAGAGGTCCTGAAGACATAGCTGGGTTGATTGAAGAAGCGCCGGGGCTGAATTTCATTGCCAATATGCTGTATCTTCAGAAGCATATTACCTGAGGAATCGGCATCGCCGACCAGGTTGAACAGGTTGAATCGCGCATTTTTCGGTAGCCTTATCGAGTGAACGCCAACCACTA
>JBFZEF010000341.1:0-11004 GCA_041307045.1 Halioglobus sp. | reverse complement strand
GCGCAATGGCTGATACGCACCAGTTCGATGTCGTCATCATCGGCGCCGGCATTGCCGGCAGCGCACTGGCATGCGCCCTCAGCGGCAGCGGCCTGGCGATCGCCCTGGTCGAGGCGCAGTCGCTCGCGCCTCCGGCGCTGCCCGGGGAGTGCGAGCTGCGCCATTTCGATCCCCGGGTCAGTGCCATCACGCCCCGCTCGAAGTCACTGCTGGAGAAACTCGGGGCCTGGGAAGCCATCGCCGCCTACCGCCAGTGTTCCTACCGGCACATGACCGTCTGGGATGCCGAGGGCACCGTGGGTATCGAATTCGACTGCGCCGATGACAATGCCCCGGCCCTGGGCCACATCGTGGAGAACCGGGCCATCACCAGCGCCCTGTTACACCGTGTGGCCGCGGCCGCGGACATCACCGGCTTCAGCGCGGCGAGCCTGCAGGCCTGCAGCCGGCAGGACGATACGGGTGCGATGCGGGTAGAGCTGGAACACGGCATAGCCCTTGAGGCCGACCTGCTGGTGGCGGCCGACGGGGCGCTGTCACGGGTGCGCGAGATGATGGCATTCAGCTGCCGCGAGTGGGACTACGGCCACCGGGCCATCGTCACCACCGTGGAGGTGGAGCGGCCGCATCAAGCCACCTGCTGGCAGCGCTTCCTGACCAGCGGCCCGCTGGCCTTCCTGCCGCTCCCGGGCGAGCCAGGCCGCAACTTCTGTTCCATCGTCTGGTCCCTGCAGGATGAGCTGGTAGACGAGCTGCTGGCACTGGATGAAGCGGGGTTCTGCGCCGCGCTGGAGCGCGCCTTCGAGGCCCGCCTCGGCAGGGTCCTGGCGTGCAGCCCCCGCTTCGCGTTTCCACTGCGGCAGCGCCACGCCATCGACTACGTGCAGCCCGGCGTGGCGCTGGTCGCAGATGCCGCCCACACCATTCATCCGCTGGCTGGCCAGGGTATCAACCTCGGCCTGCAGGACGTCGCCGTGTTGGCGGAGGAAGTGCTGGCGGGGCGCGCCAGGGGTGTAAGTCCCGGGCAATTGGAGTTGTTGCGGCGCTACCAGCGCCGGCGCAAGGGCGAAAACCTCTTGATGATGGCCGCAATGGATGGTTTCAAGGCCCTGTTCGAGCAGCAGGCCCCGCCGCTGCGCTGGCTGCGCAATGCCGGTATGCGCGGCGTGAGCCAGATGGGACCGCTGAAGCAGCAACTGATACGCCGCGCGATGGGCGTAGGCTGACTCCGGGGCTGCTGCGTCCGCATTGTTTTTCCCCCGTCCCCCGTTAGAATAGTGGCGGCGGTCGGAATGGCGCAGGTGTTGAGGTACAGCCTCCGATCTATTTCACACCTCTCCCCCCAGCCCGGATTCAATAACTCCAGAGGAACAGACATGAGCCATACGCCCACCGAATTGAAATACGCCAGCAGCCACGAGTGGGCGCGCCTGGAGGACGATGGCACGGTGACCGTGGGCATCTCCGACCATGCCCAGGGGGCGTTGGGTGACGTGGTTTTTGTCGAATTGCCGGAGGTGGGTACGGTTCTGGCCGCCGGCGACGAGGCGGGCGTTGTCGAATCGGTCAAGGCGGCCTCCGATATCTATGCCCCGGTGGGTGGCGAGGTCATCGAAGTGAATACGGCGCTCGAGGACGAACCGGAAATGGTCAACGCCGAGCCGTACAACGAGGGCTGGTTCTTCAAGCTCCAGCCCTCCGATGTGGATGAACTTGACGCACTGCTGTCAGCCGGGGAATACCAGCAGCAGTGTGATGACGAAGACTGAACATGTCCTGGCTCCCGCTGCCGAGCTGTACCTGCGCCGGGGAGCCGAGCGGCGCCTGCGCGGCGGGCACCTCTGGGTTTTTTCCAACGAGATAGATACCGCGCGCACGCCCCTGGGGGGCTTTGCCCCCGGCGACCTGGTGTGTGTGCGCGATGCCGCCGGCGCCCTGCTGGGCTCCGCCTACATGGAGCCTCAGTCGCTGATTTGCGCCAGGCTGTTCGCGCCGGGGGAGCAGCGCCCGCTCGACGAGCACCTGTTCCGGGAGCGCCTGGACGCGGCCCTCGCCGGCAGGGAAGCCGCTTTCGACCGACCGTTCTACCGCCTCGTCTATGGTGACAGCGATACCCTGCCCGGGGTGGTGATCGACCGCTTCGGCGACTACCTCGTGGTGCAGTTCAATAACGAGGGTATCGAGCGCCATCGCGCCGGGCTGCTCGCCGCGCTTGTCGCGCAACTGCAGCCCCGGGGCATCCTCCTGCGCGGTGACAGCCGCAGCCGGCGCGAACAGGGACTGCCGGGTGGCGCTGAAGTCGTCCACGGCGAGGTACCGCAGCAGGTGGCCCTGGAGGAGAACGGCGTGCGCTTCCTGGCGCCGGTCCACGCCGGGCAGAAGACCGGCTGGTTCTACGACCATCGCATGTCCAGGGCTCGCCTGGCCGCCTGGGTTGCTGGCAACTCGGTACTCGACGTCTACAGCTATATCGGTGGCTGGGGCATACAGGCCGCCGCTTTCGGCGCCGCCCAGGTCTGTTGCCTCGACAGTTCCGCCGCGGCGCTGGAGGGTGTGCTGGCCAATGCCCGGCTCAACGGCCTGCAGGACCAGGTGACAACCCTGCGCGGCTCCGCTCCGGAAACCATGGCCGACCTGCACGCCCGGGGTTCCCTCTTCGACGTGGTCATCCTCGATCCACCGGCGTTTATCCAGCGCAGGAAAGATCTCAAAAAGGGCATTACCGCCTATCGCCGCATCAATGAACTGGGCCTGAACCTGCTGCGCCCCGGCGGCCTGCTGGTGTCCGCATCCTGTTCGATGCACCTGTCCCGCGCCGACCTCATGTCGGCCCTGCAGCAGGCCGCGGTGCGCGCCGGTTGCCAAGTGCGCGTGGTGGAGCAGGGCGCCCAGGGGCCAGATCACCCCATCCACCCCGCCATTCCCGAGACCGAGTATCTCAAGACGATTTTTGCGCGGCGGCTTTAGTTTTTTACTTCCGTAGCCGCGGCTCTGGGAAGTGTCCTGTCAGGGTACGCCAAAAGCCGCATGCCCGATAAGGCGGGGCAGGCTCTCCATGCGGGGCTCGGCCTCGGCCATCCATGGCCTCGGACGCCCCTGACAGGACACTTCCCAGATCCACGACTTCGGGTTGAATACCTACTGCGAGACTATCTTGGTCGATCGCGCAAAGAAATAACCGGCCAGCCCTTCTTAACCGCATAAGCGCGCAGCCGATCATCCGGGTCCACGGCCACCGGGTTGTCGACCAGCTCCAGCAGCGGCAGGTCATTGTGCGAGTCGCTGTAGAAGAATGCGCCGTCGAGTGAGCCATCGCGCGCCGCCAGCCAGGCTTTCAGGCGGATGACTTTGCCCGCGTGGTAAGAGGGCACACCGCGGGGTTCGCCGGTGTAGCGGCCGTCGACGATCTCGCCCTCGCAGGCGATCAGCTCCGACACCCCGAGCAGCTGCGCGATCGGCCGGGTGATGAACTCGTTGGTGGCGGTGATGATCAACAGATCGTGCCCCCGCGCCCGGTGGCTGGCGATCAGCTGGTCGGCCCTGGGCAGCAGGATCGGCTCGATCTTGCTGGCCATGAAGTCGCGGTGCCAGGCGTCCAGTTCCTGCCGGGAGTGGCCGACCAGGGTGGAGAGGGCGAAGCGCAGGTAGGCGTCGATATCCAGGGCGCCCGCCTTGTAGTCCTCGTAGAACTGTTCATTGCGGGCGGCGAAATCCTCTGCGTGGACCAGGCCGCGCTCACACACGAACTGGCCCCACAGATTGTCGCTGTCGCCACCCAGCAGGGTGTTGTCGAGGTCAAAAATAGCCAGGGTCAAGATCGGGAGCCTCTATCAAAGGGCGGCCAGCATAGCCCGCCGGCAGCGGTGAGTAAATTTCTCAGCCGCCTCAAAGTGTGGAACAATACCCGCCCAAATAACCATAGCGGCGGCGTGACGTGATTGATTCGGAAGGCTTCAGGGCTAACGTTGGCATCGTGGTGGCGAACGACCTGGGACAGGTATTGTGGGCCCGGCGCGTGGGCGGGCGCGATGCCTGGCAGTTTCCCCAGGGCGGCATCAACCGGGGCGAATCGCCGGAACAAGCGCTCTACCGCGAGTTGCACGAAGAGATCGGACTGCTGCCGGAAGCGGTCGAGGTGCTGGGTTGCACCCGTGGCTGGCTGCGCTACCGCCTGCCGAAAGCCTTTGTGCGCAAGGGCCAGAACCCTGTCTGCATCGGCCAGAAGCAGAAGTGGTATCTGCTGCGCCTGGTGGCCGATGACACCCAGGTGCGCCTCGACCGCAACGAGAAACCCGAGTTCGATCACTGGCGGTGGGTCAGTTACTGGTATCCGCTAAACCAGGTCATCGAGTTCAAGCGCGAGGTCTACCGCCGGGCGATGAAGGAGTTGGCCCTGCCCCTGGGGCGACTTACCGAAAAGCGGTCGGGAAACTAGCCTGCCATGATCGAAATCCTGCGCAAGATAGTCCAGCAGGTCAATGCCGCCGACGGTCTGGCTGAAGCCCTCGAGATCATCGTGGGAAGCGTGCGCGAATCCATGGGTACCGAGGTGTGCAGTGTGTACATGCGGGACCTGGCAACCGGGGGCCTGGTCTTGCGGGCCACCAGGGGCCTCAACCAGGCCCAGGTCGGCATCGCCAGTCTGGCGCCTGGCGAGGGCCTGGTGGGACTGGTGGCGGAGCGCGAGGAACCGGTCAACCTGGAGGACGCCGAGAGCCATCCCAGCTTCCAGTATCTGCCCGACCTGGGGGAAGAGAAATTCCACTCTTTCCTCGGCGTTCCCATTATCCACCAGCGCGAGGTGCTGGGCGTGCTCGTGGTGCAGCAGGTCGAGCGGCGCCGCTTCGATGAAAGTGAAGAGGCCTTCCTGGTCACCATGTCGGCCCAGTTGGCCGGCGTTATTGCCCATGCCCGGGTTACCGGGGCGGTGGTCAAGGGCGAGTCCTCCGGCGCAGGCGCGTCCGCCAGGGTGAGCGGCAGCCCGGGCGCCCCGGGGATAGCGATTGGAACCGCCGTAGTGGTATCGCCGTCGGCGGACCTGTACACAGTGCCAAAGCGCAGGGCGGAAAATCGCCGCAGGGAGCTGCGCGCATTCCGGGAGGCGCTGGACTGCGTGCGCGCGGATATCCAGACGGTGGCGGACAACCTCGGCAGCGAGCTCAACCCGGAAGATCACGCCCTCTTTGACGTCTACCTCGGCATCCTCGACGACTCCACGATTGGCGCCGAGGTCGCGGGCCTGATCAAGGCCGGGCAATGGGCTCAGGGCGCGCTCAGCCAGGTCATGATAGAGCACATCCGTCACTTTGAACGGATGGAGCACAGCTACCTCAAGGAGCGGGCTGTCGATGTCAGGGACCTCGGTACGCGAGTACTTGCTTACCTGCAGGAGTCAACGGTAGAGAGCCGCAGTTATCCGGCCAATACCATTCTGGTGGCCGAGGAACTGACGGCGACGTCCCTGGGGGAGGTGCCCCGCCATCAACTTGCCGGGCTTGTTTCCGTGCGCGGTTCGGGCAACTCCCATGTCGCCATTCTGGCGCGTGCAATGGGTGTGCCCACCGTGATGGGCGCCGTGGACCTGCCCTATACCCGGCTGCGGGATCATGAGCTGATCATCGACGGCTATACCGGTACCGTCCACCTGAATCCCTCGGCGGAACTGAGGCAGCGCTTCCAGCAAGCCCTGGACCAGGACCTCGCCCTGTCGCGGGACCTGGAGTCCCTGCGCGACCAGCCCTGCGAAACCCTTGACGGCCACCGGATGACCCTCTGGGTCAACACCGGCCTGATGGCGGACGTCACGCGCTCGCTGGAGCAGGGCGCCGAGGGCGTGGGACTGTATCGCACCGAAGTACCTTTCCTGCTGCGGGACCGTTTCCCCAGCGAGGAAGAGCAGCGCCAGATTTACCGCAACCAACTGGAGGCTTTTGCTCCCAGGTCGGTAACCATGCGCACCCTGGATATCGGCGGCGACAAGTCACTGCCGTACTTCCCCATCCAGGAGGACAATCCCTTCCTGGGCTGGCGCGGCATCAGGGTGACTCTCGACCATCCCGAGATTTTCCTCGCCCAGATTCGCGCCATGCTGAAAGCGAATGAAGGCCTGGGCAACCTGCGGATCATGCTGCCGATGATCTGCAATACTGCCGAGCTTGAAGCGGCGTTGGCGCTGATCCGGCGCAGCCATCGGGAAATTCTGCAGGAGGGCCTGACAGGTGAATTACCGCCCATCGGGGTAATGGTCGAGGTTCCCGCCGCCGTGTTCCAGGCTCGGGCCCTGGCCCGGCGGGTGGATTTCCTGTCGGTAGGCAGCAATGACCTCACCCAGTACCTGCTGGCGGTGGATCGCAACAACTCCAGGGTGGCAGGCCTCTACCACTCCCTGCACCCAGCGGTGATACAGGCCCTGGAGAGTGTCGCCCGGAGCTGCCGGGCGGAGGGCAAACCTGTCAGCATCTGTGGCGAACTCGCCGGGGACCCTGAGGGTGCAGTGCTGTTGCTGGCGATGGGCTACGATGTGCTGTCGATGAACTCCACCAGCCTGCCGCGGGTCAAGAAAGCCCTGCGCAGCATACACCTGCGTGAAGCGCAGGCCCTGCTGGCCGAGGTGCTTTTGCTGGAAGACGTCAGCGCGGTGCACCAGCATATGCAGCGGTTCCTGGCCGAGCACGGGCTCGGTCAGTTCATCCACAACCCGGTGGACTAGAGCCCCGACTGGAAGCCTTCCAGCCGGAAGGCTTCTTCCCGCTGTCCCACCGCGCTGCCTCGGGCATCGAAGCTGGACTCGCGCCAGCAGGCCAAGCCTTCCCTGTCGATCCACAATGTGGTGCTGGAGCGGGTGCCGTAGGTTCCCGCGGTAATAAACTGCGCCGACAGGATCGGGTCCATGCCCTGGTCGAGACCCTGGCGCTGCAGCTCAGCGGGGTCGGCCAGATGCCGGTCACCGACCACTCCGGCGAGGGCCGCATGGCTCACCTCGCCCCGGGGCAGCAGCGCTTGCAGCCGCTCCTTGCCGAGCATGACCTTGGGCCAGGGGGTGTCCAGCCGCGCATTGCTCAAGCCATAGAGCCCCGGCTCCAGGCGCTGCGGAGCGCACGAGCCCTGGGGCAGGCTGTTGGTCAGGTACCAGAGGTTGCCGATGGTGCCCAGCAACAGGTTGAAGCCCGCGTATTCCTGGGCCCTGGGGAGCAGTTCCCGCAGATACGATTCGGGCTCCCGGTTACCGGTGAGGTAGTCCAGGGGCAATTCCCCCCGGGAGCGGGGCGCGGGGGCGGACCTGGCGGGGTCTCGGTAGTTGGTTATCGCGGCGAAACGGCCATCGCGGGTGAGGCCCATCCAGGTGCCGCCCTGGGCCAGGTCACGTCCGGCCAGCAGGTCCGGGTACTCGGGCCAGAATGCCGACGCCGCGGTCGGACGGGCGTGGAATTCATCGCGGTTGGCGGCGAGTACCAGCGGATAGCGGGGGTCGACGTGGTGGGCAAAAATTAACAGGCACATACCGGTTCCGAAAACAGCGAAAGAATTGTGCATCACCACGGGCTGCATGATAATAGCGCGTTCATGCCGCGATTACCCCCCGCCCAAGTTTGCGGTTGACACTGTCGCGCCCCTTATCCTGACAGGCTGATATGCTGCCATACCCCGAGATTGACCACGTCGCCATCGCCCTCGTGCCGGTGAAAGTACATTGGTATGGACTGGACTACCTGTCCGCCCTCGGGGTTGCCTGGTGGCTGGCCGCGCGGCGCAGCCAGCGACCGGGCGCTGCCGTGCTGCGGGAGCAGGTGGACGATCTGATTTTCTTCGGTGCGCTGGGCGTCGTTCTCGGCGGCAGGATTGGCTATGCGCTGTTCTACGGTGCCGACAAACTGGCGCAGGACCCGGCCTGGCTGTTGCGGGTATGGCAGGGGGGCATGTCCTTCCACGGCGGGATGCTGGGGGTCATGCTGGCCATGTATCTCTTCGCTCGCCGGCGCAGGATCGGCCTGGGCGCCCTGCTGGATTTCGTCGCGCCCCTGGTGCCCTTCGGCCTGGCCTTTGGCAGGCTGGGTAATTTCATCGGCCAGGAGTTGTGGGGCCGGGCGAGCGATGTACCCTGGGCCATGGTATTTCCGGCGGATCCCCTGCAGCTGGCCAGGCACCCATCGCAACTTTACCAGTTCGCCCTGGAGGGCGTCCTGCTTGGCGTTATCCTGATCTGGTTTTCTGCTCGCCCCAGGCCTGTGTGGGCGGTGTCGGGACTCTTTTCCCTCGGCTACGGCTGTATGCGCTTCCTGGCGGAGTTTTTCCGCGAGCCGGACCAACACATAGGCTTCGAGGCCCTGGGCTGGCTGACCCGCGGCCAGGCCCTGTGCCTGCCCATGATCGCCCTGGGTATTTTCCTGCTGGTCTTCGCCTACCGCAATCCCGGCGCGGCCGGCGCCGCGCGCGGAAGAAAATAGGAGAGCGGCTGGCGTGAAGCAATACCTGGACCTGCTGCAGGACATTCTCGACAACGGCGCCACCAAGAGTGATCGCACCGGGACCGGTACCCTGTCGGTTTTCGGGCGCCAGTATCGCCACCGGCTGGCGGACGGCTTTCCCCTGCTGACGACCAAGAAGCTGCACCTCAGGAGCATTATCAACGAGCTGATCTGGTTCCTGCGGGGCGACACGAACACTCGCTGGTTGAAAGAAAACGGCGTATCCATCTGGGATGAGTGGGCAACCCCGGAAGGTGACCTCGGGCCAATTTACGGCGCCCAGTGGACGGCCTGGCCGACTCGCGACGGCGGCAGGATCAACCAGATCGATTATGTGATCGATTGCCTGCGCAACAACCCCGACAGCCGCCGTATCCTGTTTCACGGCTGGAACGTGGAGTACCTCCCGGATGAGCGGATGAGCCCCCAGGAGAATGTCCGGGCCGGCCGCATGGCGCTGCCGCCCTGTCATCTGCTCTACCAGTTCTATGTCGCCGATGGCCTACTTTCCTCGCAGCTGTTTATTCGTTCCAGCGATTCCTTCCTGGGCCTGCCGTTCAACACCGCCAGCCTCGCAGTGTTGACCATGATGCTCGCCCAACAGTGCGATCTGGAGCCGGGGGAGATCATAATCTGTACCGGGGATTCCCACATTTACAGCAACCACCTGGCACAGGTGCGGGAGCAGCTCGCTCGGGAGCCCCGGCCCCTGCCGCGCCTTGAAATCCTGCGTAAGCCCCCGTCGATTTATGACTACCGGTTCGAGGATTTCGCCCTGCGGGACTACGATCCCCACCCGCCCATTTCCGCCCCGGTGGCGGTTTAGCGCGAACCGGTATCGCCCGGGTGATACGACTCGCTGTCATGGTGGCCGCCGCCGAGAATGGCGTGATCGGCAGGCACAACAGCCTGCCCTGGCATCTGCCACAGGACCTGCGCTATTTCAGGCGGGTGACCATGGGCAAACCGATTGTGATGGGACGCAGGACCTTCGAATCCATCGGTCGGCCCCTGCCCGGGCGCTGCAATATCGTTATCAGTCAAAACCCGGATTATCCGGCAGAAGGGATCAGGCTGGTTGCATCGCTGGATGAGGCGCTGGCGTTGGCTGAGCAGATTGCGACCATCGACGGCGCAGCCGAAGCGGTGGTCATTGGCGGCGCCGAGATTTATGCCCTTGCCCTGCCGAGGGCGCAGCGGCTCTACCTCACCCGGGTTCACGCCACTGCGGAGGGAGATGCGCGGCTGCCGCCAATCGACTGGAGCGAATGGCGGGAGCTTGGGCGGGAGCGCCACGCCGCCGACGGCGACAATCCATACGACTACAGCTTTTTAGTATACGAGCGGACCAGCTGCGGAAAACCGGGGGGCGAAACGACAGTGTTACCGAACAACTGACGCGCCTATCGATATGTTACCAAAGTACACACGCGCTTCAGCCGGCAAGATGAACAATTGGGTTTCATTGAAAAGATGTCGGCTTTCAGTTTAAAGTCGCTGCCTCGGTTTACCAACACCAGATTCTTGACTATAAATGCTGAGCCAAAAACACAGTATCGAGCCTGACTTTCGCCGTTTGAACCGTTTCGTTGGATTATAGGAAATACGATTCCCATGACTATGCATCGATTGAAAAATGTCCTGATCGCTGCACTTGCAGCTGCGGGCACCCTGGCGGGTGCAGCAGCCGCGGTGCATGCCGACACACTCGACTCCGTCCTCCGGGTTGGAGAAGACAAGAGCAAGGCGGCCCGTGAGTCCCAGGCGAAGATAGATCGCCTCGCGGACGAAACCCGGGACCTGCTCACCGACTATAAAACGGTGACCAAGCAGATCGATGGCCTCAAGGTCTACAACGCCCGTTTGCAGCGCCAGATCGATAACCAGAGCGCGCGGATCGCCGAGATCGATGGCTCGATCGACCAGGTCACGGTGATTTCCCGCCAGATCACTCCGCTGGCTATCCGGATGATCGATGGACTCGAGAGTTTTGTAGAGCTCGACGTGCCGTTCCACCTGGAAGAGCGCAAGCAGCGCATAGCATTCCTGCGCTCCAACCTGGACCGGTCAGACGTGTCAGTGGCGGAGAAATTTCGCCAGGTGCTGGAAGCCTACAAGATCGAGAATGAATACGGCCGCAAGATCGATGCCTACAAGGGCACCGTTGAAATCGATGGTGTAGAGCGGGACGTCAATTTCCTCAGGGTCGGGCGGATTTCCTTCCTTTACCAGACCACCGATACAGAAATGTCAGGCGCCTGGGACCAGGCAAGTCGCAGCTGGGTGCCCCTGTCCCGCGGCGAGTACCGCAACGCCATCATGAAGGGGCTGCGTATAGCCCGTAAAGAGGCCTCGATTGACCTGATGGCTTTACCCGTAGCTGCACCGGAGGCTAACTAATGAGCACCAAATTTGTTAAAGCCACCGCATTTGCCGTGGCAAGCACCTTTGCCTTTGCCGCCGCGATCGCAGGCGCCCAGGAAGAGAAAGCGCGCTCGCTCGACCAGCTGCTGGAATTCGTGAGGCAGGGCCAGGCGAC
>JBFZEF010000340.1:0-6611 GCA_041307045.1 Halioglobus sp. | reverse complement strand
GCGGGCGGAAAGATATAGGTGCCGCGGGACAGGTACTCCTTCAGCACGTCGTTCTGGGTGGTGCCTTCCAGCTTCGAGGGGTCCACGCCCTGGCGCTCCGCCACCGCCACGTATAGGGCCAGCAGCCAGGGCGCGGTGGCGTTGATGGTCATGGAGGTGTTCATCTGGTCCAGCGGGATCGCGTCGAACAGGGCCTCCATGTCGCCGATGTGGTCGATCGGCACGCCCACCTTGCCCACTTCGCCCCGGGCCAGCGGGTGATCCGAGTCGTAGCCGGTCTGGGTGGGCAGGTCGAAGGCTACCGAGAGCCCGGTCTGCCCCTTGCCCAGGTTCATCCGGTACAGCTCGTTGGAGGCTTTCGCCGAGGAGTGGCCGGAGTAGGTCCGCATCAGCCACGGCCGCTCCCGTTTCACAGTGTCCTGGCTCACAGTCTTATCCTCAGCGGGGGCGGCGCTTGAGCAGCAGGCGTCGCTCGATTTCAAAAATCTTGGCGGGGATCTTGTCCTTGCCCAGCTCGCGCTTGGCGTCCTCCTTGATGAACAGGTCGGCGCCGTATTGTTCCAGAGCGGCAGCGGCGGAGATGTTCTTCACGCCGATCAGCTGCATGGTCACCACCGCGAACTCCGCCGCCCCGGGCGCCTCCTCCACCGCGAGGATGCGGCTCAGTGCCCCCACGGTGTCGCCGGCAAAGGCGGGCTGGGTATGGTAGCCCTCGGTAAAACCCAGCTCCCAGACAGCGTGTTCACTCACGTCGCGACTGGCCAGGCCGTCCAGCCAGGCGAACACCAGGCCGCCGTAGACAATGGGCTCGCCGCTCATCTTGCCCGACAGGCCGCTGGAGAAAATGCGGTCGAAGTGCAGGGGGTGGCTGTTGCCCACCCCGTAGGTGAGGGCCATGTGTTCCTCGGTGATGGTGCGGCCGTTGGCGTGGACGATGATATCCCCGGGGCTGAAGTCCTCGGCATAGGTGTTGGGACCGGTGAGACCCCGGGCGTAGCTGCCGCCGCTGAGTGGCAGCTCTATCCGGGGCGCAGTCTCGCCGGGAAACGGAGCGGACACCGCCGGCGCGGGTGTGGTGGGCAGGCGGTCGCCGCGTCGGGCCACCATGATCTTGCGCTCGTATTGGAGTACGACCCGGTCGTCCTGGTTCACGCCCACGGTGCGGATGAGGGCGATGCCCGGCTTGTCCGGGCCCCGGTCCTTGCGCTCCAGCACTTTGGTGAAGGCGCGCAGGGTATCGCCCGGGTAGACCGGGCGCAGGAACTGCACCTGGTAGTAGCCGAGGTTGGCGATGGCTTTTTCCGAGTCGTTCTGCACGCCCAGCGACAGGGTGACATTGAAAACCATCTGCGGACTGGCCGGCAGATCGCTGAAACCGTGGTCAAGGGCGTACTGCAGGTTCAGGTAGAGGGGGTTGGCCTGCATGAAGGTGCGGGCGAAATCGAGCATGCCGGCGCGCTCGAAGCTGAAGCCCCGGGGGTGCTCGAACACCTGGCCCGGCTCCAGCTCATCCAGGTAGCGGCCGTACTGGGGCTGGCGGGTGCGCGCCAGGTCCACCGGCACCTGCGCCGCGAGCTCGGGCTGGGGGGTCAGTTGCAGTGTCAGGCCGTGGGCGAGTGACATGAGCGGGCTCCTCAGGCAGCGCTTTCGAGCAGTGAACGGGTGATGACTTTCAGGGCCAGGGTTTCCTCGGCGCCCTCGAAAATCGACAGTACCCGCGCATCGACGAAGTAGCGGCTCACCGGCACTTCCTCGGCATAACCCATGCCGCCGTGGATCTGCAGGGCTTCCCGGGTGAACCACTCGGCGGTTTTGCAGGTGAACAGCTTGGCGCCGCTGGCCTCCATGTCGCCGCTGCCCTCGTCCATCAGGCGGGCAACCCCGTAGGTGATCTGGCGGCAGGCGGCCAGGTGTGCGGCCATGCGGGCCAGTTTTACCCGGGTGAGCTGGTAGTCGCCGATCGCGTGGCTGAACACCACCCGCTCCTTGGAATAGGAGATCGATTTCTCGAAAGCCGCGCGCATCACGCCCACTGCCCGCCCGGCGGTCTGGATGCGGCCGCCGGCGAACCCGGCCATGGCGAAGTAAAAGCCTTTGCCCTCGCCCTCGGCGCCGCCCAGCATGTTGGCCGCGGGCACGAAGAAATCGTCGAAAAACAACTCGAAGGAGTGCATGCCGCGGTAGCCGATGGTGGCGATAGCGCGCCCGGTCAGCTTGCCGCCGGTGGCCGGCGTCACCTCGAATTCGTGGCCGTCGCTGCTGGGCTTCTCCACCAGGAACATGGACAGGCCCTTGTAGCCCTGGGCGGGGTCGGGGTGGGTGCGCGCAAGCACCATCAGCACCCCGGCCTTGCCGCCGAAGGTGCACCAGGTCTTGGCGCCGTTGAGCTTCCAGCCGCCCTCCACGGGAGTCGCTTTCAGTTTCACCCCCGCTACGTCGGAACCGTAATTGGGCTCCGTCACAGCCACGGCGCACAGGGGTTCGCCGACGGCCAGTTGCGGCAGCCAATGCTGTTTCTGCTCCTCGGTGCCGCCCTTGAGCAGGGCCCGGGCGAGAATCTCGGGGCGGGTGATCAGGCTGCCCGCGGCGCCCAGGGAGCCCCGGGACAGCTCCTCGGTGACCACGATCATGCCCAGGGTGTCCTCCTTGTCATCCTCCTGCAGGCCGCCGTAGCTTTCGGGGATGGATAGGCCGAACACGCCCATTTCCTTCAGGGGATTGAGGATGGCGTCGGGGATGATGAGGTCGTGGCGATGCACGTCCTCGGCCAGGGGCTTCACCACCTCATCCGCGAATTTGTGAAAGGTATCGCGCATCATGGTGTAGCGCTCTTCGAGCAGGTCCGGGCCCAGGTCGGCGCCGCGCTCCACTACCTGCTGGCCGATGGCGGCGATATTGGCTGCGCTCAGCTGGCCCGCCAGGAATGCGGCGTTGTCAGCAAGCACCGCTGCGATGTCCGCGTCGGCCAGCTCGAAGTCCGCCAGTCGGGCTCGCAGGCGCGCGCAGCTGGCGCTGGTGGCCTCGGCACAGAACAGGGCGCAGAGCCGGCTGGTGTACTCGTCGCGGCACTGCCTGGAGTGATCGAGCATGAAGCGGGCGGCGCAACACTCCGCCCAGCACAGGGACAATTCATAGGAAACCAGCTGGCAGGCATCCAGTTTCGGGTTGGACAGTTTGCCCCCATCGAGGGTTTTCGCCTTCAGCTTGCTCAGGGCGCGGTCGATGAGGCGCTGGGTGCCCTGCAGCATGGCGGCTGCCTGGTCGAGTAATTGCCCGCCTGTAGGGGAGACGTCAGTCATGGTGCTTCCTGCCTTTTGCGATGAACGGTGCGGTGGCACTGGCGGGACCCCGCGGGCCCTGCCCAGATTGCCTGCTGAATGAGGCCGGCCATTTTATCGCCCGGGGCAGGGGCATACAACCGTGGCGGCGGATTGAAACCGCGGGGTTTGTGGTGGGCGCGAAGCGTGTCCAGCCGCAGCGCCCGGCCGGCCTTGCCTGCACCGCGCGCGCTTCTGTATGCTGGCAGGCCTTGAAAATCCAGCGCCAGTTTCCCCACCTTTACTGCCCAGGAGTCCACTTTATGTCCATCAGGCCGCGCCGTTCCCTGCTCTATATGCCCGGTTCCAACGCGCGGGCGCTGGACAAGGCCAGGTCGCTGCCCGCCGACGGCCTGATCCTCGACCTGGAAGACGCGGTGGCGCCGGATGCGAAAGCGCTGGCGCGGGAGCAGATCGTCGCCGCCCTGGCCGAGGGTGGCTACGGCCATCGCGAGCTGCTGGTGCGCATCAATGCCCTGTCCACTCCCTGGGGCGCGGACGACTTGCGGGCGATCGCCGCCGCCGGCGTCGCGCCGGATGCGATACTGATTCCCAAAGTGTCCACCGCCGCGGATGTGCTGGAGGCGATTGCGGCCTTCGAGGCCGCGGGCGGCGCGGCGGGCGTCGATTTCTGGTTGATGATCGAGACCCCGCTTTGCATCCTCAATATCAAGGAGGTCACCGGTGCCCACCCGCGCCTCAAGGGAATCGTGATGGGAACCTCCGACCTGTCCAAGGACACCCGGGTGCGCCACACCCGTGACCGGCTGGGCTTCATGGCCGCCCTCAACCTCAGCGTCTACGCCGCCCGGGCCCACGGCCTGGAAGTGATCGACGGCGTCCACCTCGACCTGGACGACGACGCCGGCCTGCAGGCGGCCTGTGTGCAGGGCAGGGAACTGGGTTTCGACGGCAAGAGCCTGATCCACCCCAAGCAGATCGCCGCGACCAATGCTGTGTTCGCGCCGGACCAGGCCGAGCTCGACCAGGCCCGGGCGATCATCGAATGCTGGCGCGAGGCAGAAGCTGCAGGCAAGGGAGTGGTGGTGCTGAACGGCCGGCTGGTGGAGAACCTGCACGTCGAGGAGGCCAAACGCCTGCTGGAGCTGGGGGAGGCCATCGCCCGGATCAGTTGATGGTTGCCGAGGGACTCAGCGGCAGCCGGGAACTCTTTAATTATAGGGCGGAGCTCTGATGCGGCTGTCATATCGTATCGTGAATGTTTTTACACAGAGCATGGCTCCTGCGATTCCAGTGCTGCCATCGTCCATGGCAGTCGCCCGGAACAGCGGCAAGCTCACCGGAAATCCGTTGTGCGTATTCGAAGATGCCCGCGGTCTTGATGACGAGCAAATGCAGGCACTGGCGCTGCAATTCAATCTCTCTGAAACCACCTTCCTCTTTCCATCGGATAAAGCGCATGCGCGCGTGCGCATATTCGCGCCCGGTTACGAAATGCAATTCGCTGGTCATCCGACGCTCGGCACGGCATTCGTCGTCGATGCGTTACAGCAACGCGGTGGCAAGGTGCAGCTTGAGCTGAACGTTGGTGTGATACCCGTTGCAGCGCAAGGCAACCAGTGGGAGTTGCAGGCAAACGCAGCGACATCGCGCCCGCCGCATGCGTCGCGGGCGGATTTGGCGACAGCGCTCGGCCTGCACGCAAGCGATCTGGGCGCGCAACCGTTGTGGGTCAATACCGGCAGCGAGCAATTGATCGTGCCGCTTACCAGTGCCGACGCCGTGCGTCGCGTGAGCGCTTCCTACGATGCATTGGTGCAAGTGACGGCCGACGGACCGCGGCCGCAAGCGTACGTCTTCGCCGACACTGGCAGAGATACATTGCTGTCACGTTTCTTCTTCACCAAAATCGGCTCGGTCATCGAAGATCCCGCCACCGGCAGCGCCACAGCGAATCTTGGTGGTTGGTACCTGGCAAATTCGCCTTCATTACCACTCGTCAAAACCATTTCCCAGGGCGAACTGGCGGGCCGCCCGTCCACGCTGCGCCTTCGCATCGACAGCGCACGTGCTATTTTTGTGGCGGGCGAGGTGGTTGAGTTGGGGACCGGGTCGATCAATCTGTAGGCCGAGTGATGCAGCCGCCCGATCTCTTGGCAGCCAGCCATGCCGGGTGTGATGGGAGGCCTGACCCTCTTACTTTTCGATGTCTGCGATTTGAGCAGATGTCCCTTCATGGCAAAAAGAACGGAATCCGGGAGCAGAGATCCCCGCGCAGGAATTCTCAAGGAGGGCGCTACACCTGCACCCGGCGGTTAGGTTCAATAGCGTGAAAACACTGTAAATACAGTACTTTCAGCTTGTCATCGCCTGATTGCGCGCCTACAATATGCTGTACATATAAACAGTATTTGAGCAGGTGCCGCCATGACCAACCTCGCCTTCCCGCCGATCCCCGCAAGCTTCGACGATGACGAACGCCTCGGCGCACAGATCACCCTGCTGGCCGGGCAGATCAACGCCGCCAACCATCGCCTGCTGACACTGATCGCCGAGTTCGACCAGCGCAAGGCCTGGAGCGGTGGCGGCACGGTGCGTTCCTGCGCCCACTGGCTGAACTGGAAGTGCGGCATCGCCCTGGTGGCGGCCCGGGAGAAGGTTCGGGTAGCCCAGGCGCTGGCGACACTGCCGCTGATCGATGCTGCCTTCGCCGCCGGGGAGATCAGCTACTCCAAGGTGCGCGCCATGACCCGGGTGGCTACACCCGAGAATGAGGACTACCTGCTGCATATCGCCCGCCACGGCACCGCCAGTCACGTGGAAGGGTTGGTGCGCCGCTACCGGAAGGTACGACAGCAGGATGATGAGGCGCTGGAACGCCGCCAGGAGAGTGAGCGCCAGCTGGTCTACTACCAGGATGACGACGGCATGTGGATCATCCATGCCAAACTACCGCCCGAGGCGGGCGCCCTGGTGGTGAAGGCCATTGAAGCCGTGGCGATGCCGGAGCAGGAAGAGCAGCAGGCCGCACTGCGGGCGGACAGTGTGGCTCGAAAAGATGCTGAAAGCGATTCCGCGGAATCGTTTTCAGAGACCGTTGAAACAGAGGCGCCGACAGGATTCCAGGAACTGCTGTCCCATACCCGGGCCGACGCGCTGGTGAAGATAACCGAGCACTTCCTGGCGACCTGCGGCAATCGCGGGCAGTGGCAGGGTCTGAAGGGCAGCGAGCGCTGCCAGGTGGTGCTGCATGTGGATATCAATACCTTGCGCCAGAACGGAAAGGAACCGGGCCCGCAGCACGCGCACTGCCATCTGGACGAAAAGCCCTGG
>JBFZEF010000337.1:0-2676 GCA_041307045.1 Halioglobus sp. | reverse complement strand
ACTGGGTGTATTGCCACTCGTCCTCGGGGGTTGGGTTTATCCAGATCAGCTTGTCGTAGACATCCTGCAGGCGCCGCATCCACAGCTCGCCAGGTTCTTCGTTCCAGTGCTCGACCGAGCCGCCCGGCTGGACGATCTCGTAGGGCGACATGGAAGCGTCCCCGACGAACACCACCTTGTAGTCATGGCTGTACTTGTGCATCACGTCCAGCAGCGGGGTGCGCTCATTGTGGCGGCGGTAATTGTTGCGCCAGACGCTCTCGTAGATAAAGTTATGGAAGTAAAAGTACTCCATGTGCTTGAACTCGGTGCGGGTCGCAGAGAACAGCTCCTGGCAGATCTTCACGTGCGGATCCATGGAGCCACCGACATCGAAGAACAGCAGCACCTTGACCGCGTTGTGGCGCTCCGGGACCATCTTGATATCGAGCAATCCGGCATTGCGGGCGGTGGAACTGATAGTGTCATTCAGGTCCAGCTCATCGGCGGCGCCGGTGCGGGCGAATTTGCGCAGCCGGCGCAGCGCTATCTTGATATTGCGAGTGCCCAGTTCAACGCTGTCGTCCAGGTTTTTGAATTCACGCTTGTCCCAGACTTTGACCGCCTTCTTGTTGCGGCCGTTTGGTCCTACCCTTATGCCCTCAGGGTGGTAACCCTCCTGGCCAAAGGGTGAGGTGCCGCCGGTACCGATCCACTTGTTGCCGCCCTGGTGGCGCTTCTTCTGCTCCTCCAGGCGCTTCTTGAATTCCTCGATCAGTTTCTCCAGGCCGCCCAGGGAATCGATCTTGGCCTTGTCTTCCTCCGACAACTGTTTCATGAACTCCGAGCGCAACCAATCGTCGGGAATCAGGGCGTTGATAATATCGTCCAGCGCCTCGAGCTCCTTGAAATGGAGGCCGAAAGCGCGATCGAAGCGATCAAAGTACTTCTCGTCCTTGACCATGCAGGTGCGGCTGAAATAGTAAAACTCATCCATGCTGGCGAAGGCGACATGGCGGGTCAGGCCTTCGAGCAGGTCGAGCAGCTCCCGTGGCGTGACCGGAACACCTGCATCCTTCAGCGTATGGAAGAAATTGATCAGCATCGACCTTACCTGGTCTCGCGCCTGTGCATGAAGGCCAGCCGTTCCAGCAGGTGCACATCCTGTTCGTTCTTGAGCAAGGCGCCATACAGCGGCGGTATGGCCTTGCTGTGATCCCGATTCTTGAGGATTTCGTCGGGGATATCATCCGCCATCAGCAGTTTCAGCCAGTCGATCAGCTCCGAGGTGGAGGGCTTCTTTTTCAGGCCCGGAATGGAGCGCACATCGAAGAACACTTCCATGGCTTCCTGCACCAGCTTCCTGGTGATGTCCGGGTAGTGCACGCCGATAATCTCGCGCATGGTCTCCCGGTCGGGGAAGTTGATGAAATGGAAAAAGCAGCGGCGCAGGAAGGCGTCCGGCAGTTCCTTTTCATTGTTGCTGGTAATGATGATGATAGGGCGGTGCCTGGCCTTAATAGTCTGGCCGGTCTCATAGACGAAGAATTCCATGCGATCCAGTTCCACCAGCAGGTCGTTGGGGAACTCGATATCCGCCTTGTCTACCTCGTCAATCAGCAGCACCACCTGTTCGTCGGAGTCGAAGGCCTCCCACAGCTTGCCGCGCTTGATGTAGTTGGCGATGTTGTGCACCTTCTCGCCACCCAGCTGGGAGTCCCGCAGGCGGGAAACTGCGTCATACTCATAGAGACCCTGCTGGGCCTTGGTGGTGGACTTGATATGCCACTGGATAAGGCGCTTGCCGAGTCCCAGCGCCACTTCCTCCGCCAACATGGTTTTACCGGTACCGGGCTCTCCCTTGATCAGCAACGGGCGCTGCAGGGTGACCGCGGCATTGACCGCCATACGCAGGTCGTCAGTGGCGACGTATCGTTCTGTGCCTTCAAATTTCATCACTGGTGTTCACCTTGTCCATTTGCAAAAGGTTGTCAGGGTACCTATTGGCATAGTAGTTATCAATAGATTGTGGCCCGCACTCAGGCCTGCGCGGGCGTTTTAGGGGGGCGCCGGGCGGGGGGCCGGGCAGGAGTCGGCGGTTGCCGACGCCCTCGAAACAGGCTCAGACTCAGGCTCAGCAGAAGGGCCAACACCACGGCCACGGTGCAGGTCAACGCCAGGGGCTTGAGGGCGTGCTGCGCGCCCTCTGCGCCCTGGGTGATCAGCTGGAATGCCGCGACTATCAGGGCCGGCGCCAGCGTATCAACACCCTCCCTCGGATAGGCAGGGGTTAACAGCAGGGCGCCCGCCAGCAACACCACCAGGGCGACAGGGCCCGCACTCCAGCGGCGTGAGAGCCGCCACGCCAGGAAGAGCATCATGGCAAGTCCCGCGCCGATATAGACATAGAGCGCGCCCATGTAGGAACTTTCTGTTAACACTGCCTTCTCCCGTTTAGTCCAGCCATTTGCCCGGTGATTGCTGCCGGCTACTCTACCCAGTGAATGATATGCTCCTCGAAGCCGTCCGGGTGGACGTATTCATCCGATATGGAGCGCCCGCGAATCGATACTCCGGCGCGGTGTACGCTGTCGGCGCGACCACTGACCAGTGGGTGCCAGTCGGCCAGTGGCTCCCCCCGCGCGCGCAGCCGATAGGCACAGGTACTCGGCAGCCAGTCAAGCTCCCGCACATTGC
>JBFZEF010000336.1:0-2726 GCA_041307045.1 Halioglobus sp. | reverse complement strand
TAATTCCCCCCCCCCAACCCAGAGTTTGAATTCCAAGGGAGCACAGGCACATGACAGCGATAGAGCCAAACACCCACACCGGGACCATGCTGAAGGCCCATTTCGATGTCCAGCGGGCTCTGTACCTCGCCGCACCGAACCCGGGCCTGGAGCAGCGCCGGCAGGATCTCGAGAACCTGAAGCGGATGATCAACGAGAATCGGGAAGACATCATCACCGCCATCAGCCAGGACTACGGCAACCGCTCCCGCCACGAGACCCAGTTCGCGGAGATCATCTCGGTCACCGACGGGATCAATGACACCATCAAGCACCTGAAGAAGTGGACCAGGGTGCAGAAGCGCCATGTGGACCAGAGCATGTTCATGGGTGGCCGCAACCGGGTGATTCCGCAGCCCCTGGGCGTGGTGGGCATCATCGTGCCCTGGAACTTTCCCATCAACCTGAGTTTCATGCCGCTGGCCGCCGCGTTTGCCGCCGGCAACCGCGCGATGGTCAAGATGTCGGAAAACTCCATCAACCTGACCCGCCTGCTGATGCGGATTTCCCCGCAGTACCTGCCCGAGGAAAAGCTGAAGTTTTTCGAGGAGACCGGTGGTGTCGGCATCGAGTTTTCCAGAATTCCCTTTGACCTGCTGGTATTCACCGGCTCCGGGCAGACCGGCCGCTCGGTGATGGCCTCTGCGGCCCAGAACCTCACCCCGGTGGTGCTGGAGCTTGGGGGCAAGGCCCCGGCGATCATCGACCCCAACTACCCGTTGGAAAAGGCCGTGGGGCGCATCATGTTCGTCAAGCAGTTCAACGCCGGGCAGATCTGCACCAACGTGGACTACGTGTTTGTGCATGAAACCAGGCGCGAGGAATTTGTCGCCGCGGCCAGGGCCTACGTGGCGAAACACTGTCCCGATATCAACCACACCGACTACACCGCGATTATCGACGACAGGTCCGTCAAGCGCCTGCTGGATACTCTGGAGGACGCCAGGAGCAAGGGTGCCACCGTGATCAACCTGAACGGCACCCAGGAGGCGAATATCGAGAGGCGCAAGCTCCCGCTGCACCTGGTGCTGGACACCACCGAGGAGATGACCATCCGCAAGCGCGAAACCTTCGGCCCCCTGTTGATGGTGCTCACCTACAGGGATCCGCAGGAAGTGGTGGATTACGTGAATGCCCGGGATCGCCCCCTGGCCCTATACCCCTTTACCAATGACGCCAGGCTGGCGGACATGTACATCGAGCGCATCATGTCGGGCGGCGTATCGGTGAACGACGCGTTGATGCACGTGGCCCAGCACGATATCCCCTTTGGCGGCGTGGGCCCCAGCGGTATGGGCCACTATCACGGCTACGAGGGCTTCCTCACCTTTTCGAAGTTGCGCCCGGTATTTTACCAGGCGAGTTTTTCGTCCCTGCAGTTCCTGCGCCCGCCCTACAAGGGCTTCGCCACCCGGGTATTCAACCTGCTGATGAAGCTCAAGAGCTGAGACGGTCGCCGGCACGCAACGCCGCTTACCCCCACCTTCCACCGGCGCCCGCCCCGCAGGCGGGCAGGACGCCGACAGTAACAGGAGCTGAAACGAATGCGCGTCATAGCCCTCCTTGTCTGGACCTCACTGCTGCTTGCCTGCAACCGCGAGCAGGCCGCGGTCGATTCCGCCGCCACGGTCGCGCCGGCCCCAACATCGCAGGCCATGGTGGCGCCACCGGCCGATACCGGCTGGGTATTGCATGGCAATGACACGGGCGAGCAGCGCTACTCTGCACTGGACCAGGTCAATCGCGACAACGTCGGCCAGCTGGGCCTGGCCTGGTACTTCGACCTCTACACCCGGCGCGGGGTGGAGGCCACGCCACTGGTGGTCGATGGGGTGATGTACGTCACCGGCAGCTGGTCGATGGTGTACGCGCTGGATGCGAGGACCGGCCAGCTCAAGTGGTTCCATGACCCGCAGGTAGACCAGGCCTTTCTCGCCAAGGGCTGCTGCGACGCGGTCAACCGGGGTGTGGCCTACGCCGATGGCAAGGTCATTGTGGGTACCTATGACGGGCGCCTCGTGGCCCTCGATGCACGCGACGGCAAGGTGGTGTGGGATGTGCAGACCACCGACCGGGACCAGCCCTACACCATTACCGGCGCCCCGCGCATCGCCGGGGACAAGGTGATTATCGGCAATGGTGGCGCTGAACTGGGTGTGCGCGGCTATGTCTCCGCCTATCGGATTGCCAGCGGTGAGATGCTCTGGCGTTTCTACACGGTGCCGGGCAACCCTGCGGACGGCTTCGAGAACGCGGCGATGGAGGCGGCGGCGAAAACCTGGACTGGCCGGTGGTGGGAATGGGGCGGCGGCGGTACCGTTTGGGACTCCATGGTCTACGACCCGGAACTCGACCTGTTGTATATCGGCGTGGGCAACGGCTCCCCCTGGAACGCGAGCCTGCGCAGCCCCGAGGGAGGCGACAACCTGTACCTGTCTTCCATCGTGGCCCTACGCCCGGATACCGGCGAGTACGTCTGGCACTACCAGACCACGCCGGGGGAGACCTGGGATTACACCGCCACCCAGCACATCATGCTGGCGGACCTGGATATCGATGGCAAGACTCGCAAGGTACTGATGCAGGCTCCCAAGAACGGCTTTTTCTATGTGCTGGACCGGGTGACAGGCGAATTGATCTCCGCTGAAAAGTACGGTGTGGTGAACTGGGCCACGCATGTGGACATG
>JBFZEF010000335.1:0-3839 GCA_041307045.1 Halioglobus sp. | reverse complement strand
TCGCAGCATGGACCAAAGTGATGGACCTCGATCTTTTTGATCTGAAGCAGGATTTAAACCGCGGTGTGCGGAGGCTGATCCCGACCGACCGGCTATGCACACCGCCAACAAGGCGGCAGTTGACACGATTCGCTCCAGGCCTCCAGCCTGGAGTTTTTTTTGATTTTTCCTACCCGGGTAAACGACGGGGCGGATTGCCAAAATCCGGGTCGGTGCTGATGCGGGTCGCCACGGTTCCCTCGGGTGCCTTGTACCAGCCCGGGTCAGCGTAACTCCCCCGCGGCAGATCGTCCCGCACCTTTACGGTGGTGAACATGCCGCCCATCTCCAGGTTGCCATACGGTCCCTTCCCCATCATCATCGCCAGGGTATTCTCAGGGCCAGGTAGCATTCCCATATCGATGTGCTCCTGGTGTTCCGCCATACCAGAGCGACCCATCGCCATAAAACCCGGCAGCAGCTGGCGAATCTCCGCCTCGACACCGGATTGGTCAACGTCCAGTGCATTGGGGATATCATGGCCCATCGCATTCATTGTGTGGTGGGACATATGGCAATGAAATGCCCAGTCACCCGGCACGGCAGTAAACTCGATGTCCCGGGTTTGGCCGACCCCGACTATCTCGGTGGTTTCGGGTCGCCACAGGTTCTGTGGCCAGCGCCCGCCATCAGAGCCCGTGACCAGGTACTGCACGCCGTGCATGTGGATGGGATGATTCCACATGGACAAATTCCCGACGCGCACGCGCACGCGCTCCCCGGTGCGTGCCACCAGCGGGTCGATGGCAGGAAACACCTTGCTGTTGAAGGTCCACAAATCAAAATTCTGCATAATTGACGGGTCGGGTCGATAGGTGCCCGGATGTACGGCCCAGTTGTGCAGCAGGAAGCAGTAATCCCGCTCGACAGGCACGGTCTCCCCTGCTTTGGGATGAATGATGAACATTCCCATCATGCCCACCGCCAGCTGTACTACCTCATCGGCATGCGGGTGGTACATGTGAGTGCCATGCTGCTGCAGGGTGAACTCATAGGCGAAAGTTTCGCCAGGCTTGATATGGGGTTGGTTCAGGCCACCTACCCCATCCATGCCGCTGGGCAGCAGAATCCCGTGCCAGTGCACCGTGGTGTGCTCGGGCAGCCGATTGGTCACCAGGATGCGGATGCGATCCCCTTCCACTGCCTCTATCGTGGGGCCCGGGGTGCTGCCATTGTAACCCCAGCATTTGGCGCGAGTGCCGGGGGCGAACTCGTGTTCCACCTCTTCCGCTACCAGGTGGAACTCTTTGACACCGTCCTTCATTACAAAGGGCAGGGTCCAGCCATTAAGGGTATGCACGGGCAGGTATGGATCGCCTGTGGCTCTCGCGTGAGAACCGGGTACCTCGCCCGCCCTGACCGTAGCCGCCACGGGACCTGCAACTGCCGCCGCCAGGGCGCCGACACCGGTATATGCCAAAAACTCTCGTCTTGAGGTCACTGTGAATCTCCATGGTTCATGTCATGAGACATTGTGTGTGCAGATTCATCGCTCGCGTGCCCCTTGTGGCCCGAGTGATCCATGCCTGGGGATGGCGGCTTCGTCAGCTGGTCGATGTCCAGGCCCTGCCCGCCGATCTGCGCTGTACTGGGCAACTGCGTACCGGTGGCCAGGCCCAGGTCTGCGCGCACCAGCCAATAGTCGCGAATCGCTTCAATGTAACCCTGGTAGGCGTGGAATTCGTCCTGCTTCAGGGCGAGCAGTTCGAATACCCCGAGTAGCATGTAGTTAACTTCCCGCTGGGCCAATGCGACCGTTTCAATCCTCTGCGGAATCATCACATCCCTGTACTGCGCAATACGCGCCCTGGCGTTGACCACTTTGTCATGGGCAAGATGTACGTCGTTGTCGACATCTGTCGCAATACGGCGTACATCGTTCACGGCAAGTTGCAGCTGGGTATCGGCACGCAATACTGCGTCCTCGTGTTGATTGAAGATAGGAACCTCCCACGCCAGTGAGGGGCCCCTGAGACTACCCCCTTCCGCCTCCCGCTCGAGCTCGAATCCTATATCCAGTTCGCCCAGCCAACGGGTCCAGTTGACGACACCCAACTCGTCTGCCCGCAGTGCGGCCCGTGCTCGCGCCGACGCCAGGTCAAGCCTCGATTCACCCGCCAGTAATAGAAGGTCCTCGAGTTCGTCCTCCCGGGCAACGGGCATCGGTAACTGTGCAGGTACGGTCCATTCCTGTGCGACGGACACGCCCAACAACCGCGCCAGTGTCGTCCGGGCGGCGTAGGCTGCATCCTGCGCTTCGATTAGCGCCAGTTCTGCCTGTGAGGCAGCCGCTCGCTCCAGCGCGAGCTCGCGCAGGGTAAGGTTTCCCGCGTCCCGATAGCGCGCAGCCAGCAGCGCCGAGAGGCCGCCGGCTTTTGCTATCTGCGCGCGCAGGGCCACCACCTGCTGCGCACCGACATAATCGTAGAAGGCCCTTTCTGTCTCGGCTGCAACCCTGAGAACCGCGGCACCTACTGACTGCTGCAGGGCGGCAAATGAGCCCTCGGCGAGCCGTTTACGGGCGGGCAAGGTGATCAGATCGGTAAAAGATGCTACCAGACCGAAACTCAACTTATCCCTTTCTGCCGGCCGGCTTGAGTTGAGTAAGGACGCGCCCAGCACAGGGTTGCGAATACGACCGGCTTCATAGATATCGGCAGCACCGAAGCCCAGGCTCGCGTAGGTGGAGTGCAACTCGGGGTTGTTCAAGAGTGCAATTCTGGTCGCACTTTCCCGCGTTAGCGGTGCGGCAAGCAGCGAAGTCAGCAGCTTGGCAGTATTGTCATCGACCGGGGCGCCGCGTTTCATTACCAGTTGGTCGACATTGCCGCGTCCATTGTCCGCGGGCAATACCGCGCAGCCTGAAAGCGTGACAACCAGGGCCATAACAAAAAGCCATGCTGCAAAACCTGAATGAGGCCGGGCTGAAGCGCGGTCATGCAGTGCGCCTTCCGGTCTGCAACGGATCGAATCAACAAATACATTCTTCATTTGAAGCGCCCTGGATACACGGGTTTATCTGTTTGGTACCGCATCCACCACAGGTGAGTTAGCGGCCAAATAATGCGCAGGAAGGCGGCGCCTCGCGTGCAACTGTCTCAATCGCGAGAAGCGCCAGATTTCGGGCGCAGCTATGCCGTGTCAGGTGGTAATGGGTGGGCGGAACAGGGAGGGGTTTTGGTGGTTGGACGTCGAGGCCAGATATCCGTCTACAAGCACGGATACTCCTGTTTGAGAGACTGCCTGCGATGCCAATGCCAGCGGGATGGCTGAACAACCGCCCAAATAGCAGTCGCAGTGGGGGCAGCTATCAGAGGGGTTGGTGCCATTGGCGCTATCGTCTGCAGTAGGTTCCGAATGGCCTGCGCAACCACCGGTGGGTTCCGCCTGGCCCAGCTGCGCCGGTTGCGGGGCCATGCTTTTGCAGGTCAAGCTCGCGGCGGACAAAGCCTGGCCGACATACGTCAGCAGCAGTATGGCTACAAGGACACGCCTGATTCTCCCCTTAAGCATTGCCGCCACTTTGACCTTCTCTTGAGCTGAGCCAATCATACCGTATTTGCTCGCCCCTGAAGCATGGAACATCACAGAAAACTACACATCCGTGGGTTGGATAGTGTTGCAACCTGGTCATTTCCGCTGCAGATTCGCCTATCGGAAGTGATAAACTGGAAATTCGTAGACTTGCCAGCAGGGCAGGATGGTTGATAGATGCAGCAGCTGGGTGCGCTCGATAATTTGATGATCGGTGGCGAGTTGGCCAATCTACCCATGCATATGTCGGCTTTAATGATATATGA
>JBFZEF010000333.1:0-4977 GCA_041307045.1 Halioglobus sp. | reverse complement strand
ATCAGACAACAGGAGGGAGGCTGCGAGTGCGGCGACCGACCGGGCAATCAGGGTACGTTTGGGTTTCATCAGGGATATCTCCTACTGTTCTCTTTATAGTCAGGTGCGGGCGACAACATCTCGGTTTAATTGCTCGCTCTGGCCAAATACTAAACACTTGCTCAGTCAAATGCAATAGGCTATTATTTCCTTTATTCAAGTAAATGCGCCTATTTTAGCCAATTCGAATAAAAGCAGTGGAGCAAACATGGAGTTAAGCTTTTGCTCAGTAATTTCCGATATCCTGGAATTGCACAAGAGAAACTCACCCGCCCTGGAAGCAGCGGTGGATGGCGCAGTGCGCCTGAGCTACGCGCAATTGGCTGCTGCGGTCACCGAGCGGGCCAAGGCCCTGCTGGCAGCCGGAGTGCGGCACGGTGACCGGGTGGCCACCCTGGCCCCACCCAGCCTGGAATTCTGGCTGGACTACCTGGCCACCGTCTCCATCGGCGCGATCTGGCAAGGGCTGAACCCGCGCTACCAGCTGCCGGAATACCGCTACCTGCTGGAAGATGCCCGACCCCGGGTGGTTTTCGTAACCTCTCCCTACGAAGGCCGGGATTATGCTGCGGACCTGCAGTCGTTGGGCAGCCGCGTCGAGACCTTCGTCGTGCGGGGGGCAGTGACCGGCACCGCCATATCCCAGGACCAATTCCTGGCCGCCGGCGCCGCTGTCAGTGATGCCGAGCTGAAGGCAGCGATGGCCCTGGTGCAGGCTGAGGATATCGCAGTTATCGTCTACACCTCTGGCACCACCGGCCACCCCAAGGGAGCCATGCTGTCCCAGAGGGCGATTGTGGCCAGCGCCGTGACCAACGTCGGGTACTTCGGGGAGGGGTTGGATTCAACCATTTGCGCCGCGCCCATTAATCATGTGGGCGCATTGAACAACGTCTGCATGTCGGTGTTTGCCTACGGCGGGCGCATCATCTTTTATCACCGCGTGGACCTTGCAGCCCTGGGCGAGCTCACGGCAAGGGAACTGCCCACCTACCTGGTGGCCAGCCCCACCAGTTTTGTAATGATGCAGCAGGTTGCGGGGGGCATCGACCTGACGCGACTTGGCTATATCAAGCTGTTGGTGTTCGGCGGCGGCAAGACACCCCAGGCCCTGCTCGACCCCATCGTGGGGCATATCCCCAAAATGTATAACGTGTTCGGCCAGACCGAGTGCTGCGGCATTGGCACCGCCACCGCCCACGGCGCCAGCGCGGAGGTGATGGCGGAAACCATCGGGCAGGCCCTGCCGGGCCACCAGCTGCGGGTCGCGCGGACAGATGAGACCGAGTGCGACATCGGTGAAACCGGCGAGATCCAGCTCAAGGGGCCGATCTGCGCATCCGGTTACTGGAACAAACCCGAGGCCACTGCCGAGTTGTTCACCAGCGACGGTTTCCTGCGTACTGGTGACCAGGGCGTCCGGCGCGGTGACGGCAACATCTGCTACGTGGGCCGGATCAAGGAGATGTACAAATCCGGCGGCTACAATATCTACCCCGTGGAACTGGAACAGGCCCTGAGCCAACACCCGGATGTGCTGGAAGCAGCGGTACTCCCGGTTCCGCATCCGGTATTTGAGGAGGTCGGCTACGCGTTTGTGGTGCCGCGTCCCGGCAGGGAGTTATCAGGACAAGCGCTGGACGCCTTCTTGCGACCGAGGCTCGCGAACTACAAAATCCCCAAGCACTGGTCGCTGGAAGAGGCCCTGCCCCGGCTGCCCAACAGCAAGATCGACAAGCAGGCGCTGAAGCGGCGACTGGAAAACTTTCAGGAGGCTTGAATGAGCCAGGACCTGGTATTGCACCGCGACGGCCTGATCGCCACGATCACGCTCAACCGTCCGCACAAGAGTAATACGCTCAGCACGGCCATGCTGGCTGAGTTGGAGGAGCTGGCGCACGGATTCGCCGATGACGAGCAGACGCGGGTAGTTATCATCCGCGCCGAGGGCGACAACTTCAGCTTCGGCGCGGACCTCGACGAAATGAAAGCCCGCACTGAGCGCCCCAGCGTACTCGCACTGCGACGCAAGGCCGAGCTGGGCGGACGCATGATGCGCAGCCTGCAGGAGATACACCAGCCCACTATCTGCGCGATCCAGGGAATCTCCACCGGAGGCGCTACCTGTATAGCCTCCGCCTGCGATTTCCGTATAGCCAGCGACACCGCGCGCATGGGCTATGGCGAGGTCAAGCTCGGCATAAACCTGATGTGGCACGCCGTGCCCCCCTGCGTCCACCTGGTGGGCCCCTCCCGGGCCAAGCAGCTGATCATGTCGGGCAAGCTGGTTGCCGCGAGCACCCTGGTCCAGTGGGGTTTCGTGGACGAACTCTGTCCCCGGGATCAACTGGATGCCCGCGCCCGGGCCTGGGCCGAGGAATACGCGGCCCTGCCCCCCATTGCCGTGCAGATGATCAAGCGCAGCATCAACCAGGTCAGCGGCGCACTGGACCAGGCCATCATGCATGCGGATACCGACCAGTGGCTGCTGGGAACCCAGACCGAGGACTTCCGGGAAGCGGTCGCCGCCTTCATGGAAAAACGCACACCCGATTTCAAGGGCAATTGACAGAAAAATGGCCGACATCGCCAACGCTGGCCGGGAGAGAACAGATGGATACCATCACCGTACGAAATATGGCTTTCGATTTCACTGACGATATGGACCTCGTGTTCATCCAGCACGACCCCGGGTTCTCCTTCATCTTCCTGGGCACGTGGATGCTGCTGCCCTACCTTGAACCATACCTCATGCGCACGGTGCGCAGAGCCATGGACGAGGTGGGAGACGAGCGACTCAGGTACGAGATGAAGCAGTTCTGTTCGCAGGAGGGACAGCACTACAAGCAACACGCCAAGGCCAACGACAGAATCATCGCAAAGATGCCGGAGGAACCCCGTCGCAAGCTGCAGCTGAAACTGGCTGATATCGAACAGCAGTACAAGGATTTCTTCGAGCACAAACCGCTGGCCTGGAACCTGGCCTATGCAGAGGGTTTCGAGGCCTACACCGCTGCCGGCGCCCGCACCCAGATGGAATTGCGGGTGTTCGATTATATGAAAGACCCCATACGCGACCTGATGCTGTGGCATATCATGGAGGAGATGGAGCATCGCAACGTGGCTTTCGATGCCTACGAGGCGGTGGCAGGCGGCTACTGGTACCGCCTGCGGGTGGGGTTCTGGGCACAGCGGCACTTTGTCGGCCTTGGCAAGGAACTTGCGGCCATCATGACTGAGGCTTTCCCCGATTTGATTGCAGCCCATGACAACCCAGAGGCAAAGAAAATTCGCAATGAGCACCGCCGAGCCTACGTCTGGCGCACCCTGAGAAATCTCCCCGGCATATATATGCCCTGGTACTCCCCCCACAAACTCGCCCTGCCGCCCCTGTACGAGGAAGCGCGCAACGAATATGACAATCGCGCACTAAGCAAGGCCGCCTGAATCGAGCAAGAGGAATAGACAACATGGAACAGATTGAAATAGAAAAAATCATGGCCGCCATGGCTGAACGGCCTGTAGTCCCCTTCAAGGGCGCAAGCGAGGCCCTGCACGTGGGCGACACTGATGCCCCCTTCGTCGATATCGGCGACGGCACCCTGATTCAACTGCTGATGGTGGACCTGAGCCAGAATATCTGGATTACCCGCAACAAAATGCAGCCCGGTACCTCGGTGATCAAGCACTACCACACCGGTTCGGTCTACGCCTACACACTCCAGGGAAGCTGGTACTACAAGGAGTATCCCGAGACCATCAACCGCGCCGGGTCGTTTCTGTTCGAGCCGGCAGGATCTGTCCACACCCTGACCGTCCCGGCGGACCAGGCCGGTGAAACTATCGTCTGGTTCATGATCAATGGCACCAACCTGAATGTCGACAATGATGGCAACGTGGTCTCTATCGCCGATGCCCACAATGTGCTGGAGGGCTACCGGCTGCTGTGCAGGATGACGGAGCAATCATCGGACGCCGTGATCGTCATGGGCGAGAGCTGACACCGGTGCGTGCCCTGGTCATGCATCCCAACCAGTTCGTGCTGGAGGAGCGGCCGATACCGCAACCCGGGCCAGGCCAGGTACTGGCAAGAACGCTCGCCTGCGGTATCTGCGGATCCGACCTGCACCTGTACCGGCACGCCGAAGCCATGTTGGAGCTGGGGCGCCAGGCCGGAGTCCCCGAAGACATCCTCGACAAGGGGGTGGTGCTGGGACACGAATTCATTGCTGAGATCGCCGGGTTCGGGCCCGACACCCGCAAGCAGCTGGCAATTGGCGATCGGGTGACCTCGATCCCATTTGTCAAAGGCGAACTGGAAACCGTACCCATGGGCTCGACGCCCTGGGTCGATGGCGCCTATGCCGAGTATTTCCTCTTGTCGGAGGAGTCGCTGATACCCGTACCGAAAGATTTGCCCACGGCAGCAGCCGCGCTCACCGAGCCACTGGCAATCGGGATCCACGCGGTGAACACGGCAAACCTGGCAGGCAGCCCCGTGGCTATCGTCATAGGTTGCGGTCCCATCGGCCTTGCCGTGATCGCGGCGCTGCGGTTGCGCGGTATCGAACACATCATTGCCGGAGATCTGTCCGCCAAGCGGCGCGAACTGGCGTTGGCGATGGGCGCCACGACCGTGGTGGATGCAGCGCAGGTCTCACCCTTGGGGCAGATACCTGCGCACCTGGCAGTGAACCGTGCCGTCGCCTTCGAGTGTACAGGTGCCACCGGCATGATCGGGCGTATCGTAGAGCAGATACCCGCACGCTCGGAAATCGTGGTGGCCGGTATCGCCCATGGCAGTGACAGCTTCACCCCCATGCAGGCGATCGCCAAAGAACTGAGCATCCATTTCGTTAGCTTCTATCGGCAGGCGGAAGTCCAGGCCGCCCTGGATGCCCTGGCCAGCGGCAGCATCAACTGGCAGCCCTGGATCAG
>JBFZEF010000332.1:0-12842 GCA_041307045.1 Halioglobus sp. | reverse complement strand
CAGCCAGGGCGCACAGTACAGCAAGCCTGCGACTGTGCCCGGAGTGGTTCCCGGGCCCCCGCAAGGCGAGGAGTCGATCCGGGGCAAATACCTGGTCGCCTGCGACGGGGGGCGCAGTGCGGTGCGGGCACAGCTCGGCATCAATCTGACGGGCAAGAGTTTCCCGAATCCATGGATAGTGGTCGATATCAGGGAAAAGGCGGGGGAAGACTGCCTGCGCCACCTGCCGTACTTCAATTTCGTCTGCGACCCGCACTGCCCGACCGTGAGTTGCCGCCAGCCGAAAGGCCACCATCGCTTCGAGTTCATGCTGATGCCGGGGCAGAACGCGGAATATATGGAGGACCCGGCCACGGTGCGCCAGCTCCTGTCGCGCCACGTGGAGGTGGACAAGGTCGAGATCCTGCGCAGCCTGGTCTACACCTTCAACGCCCTGGTTGCCGACCGCTGGCGGGAGGGCCGGGTGTTCCTTGCGGGGGACGCGGCGCATATGACGCCGCAGTTCGTCGGGCAGGGGATGAACGCGGGGGTGCGCGATGCCTACAACCTCGCCTGGAAACTCGCGGCGGTACTGCAGGGCAGGGCAACGAGCGCATTGCTGGAATCCTACCAGACGGAACGGCGTCCCCATGCGAGGGCGATGATCGACACGTCCATCCTGATGAAAAACTATGTCTCCGTGGCCAACCCCGTTCTGTCGGGTATACGCAACGTGGCCACCCGTGTCGCCCGGGTCACGCCGGGTCTGAAGGATTATTTTTCCAGGGCCAAGTTCAAACCCCGCCCCCGCTACCAGGACGGGCAGTATTTCGGCCAGCCGCGCAGGCGGCGCGCGGGGCCGGAAGGCGAGCAGATACCACAGCCCACGGTGACAGGACGCGACGGCGCGCGCCAGCTCCTGGATGAGGTGCTGGGCGATGGCTATGCCGTGATCGGCTTTGGCGTGGACCCCCGCGCCCTGCTGTCGCCAGCTGAACTTGGCTCCCTGGCGCGCGTGGATGCCCGCTATGTGACCCTCTTCCCGCTGGGGGGGCGGCCACAGGGTTTCGATGCGTCCAGGAGCGCGCCTCAGGGCCTGCCGGAACTGGAGGATTTCAGCGGCGAGCTGACCGCCTGGCTCAAGAAATCCGGCCTGGGTCGCGGCGCGGTCGCCATCGTTCGCCCCGATAAATTCACCTACGCGCTGGTTGCCGCCGGGGAGTTGCCGCAAACCGTGCGCCGGCTTGCGGACGATCTGGGCATATGCGCAGCTCGATCATAGGCCTCGTCTCGGGTATAAAATAGCGATACGCCGATTAATAAATAAAACAACATATAGTTTATTGCCGAAGTCTATGGGAAGGTGGCCTCGAGGAAAATGATGACCCCGGAAAAAATCAGCGAATACGGCGATGCACTGTTCGAGGCCCTGCGGCAGCGCCGTACTCTCGCGCCCCTTACCGAGCGGGAGCCGGGTATCACCATCGAGGATGCCTACCGCATCTCCCGGGTGTTCCTGCAGCGGCGCATCGCTGCCGGCGAGCGGGTGGTGGGTAAGAAGATCGGCGTCACCAGCAAGCCGGTGCAGGACATGCTCGGCGTGTTCCAGCCGGACTTCGGCTTTCTGACCGATGTGATGGAATACCCGGACGGGGCCAACATCCCCATCGCGGGCAAGCTGATCCAGCCCCGGGCAGAGGGCGAGATCGCCTTCCGCCTGCGCAAGGACCTGCAGGGCCCCGGCGTCACCGAGCAGGATGTACTCGACGCCACCGCCACCATCATTCCCTGTTTCGAGATCGTCGACTCGCGCATCCACGACTGGAAAAT
This sequence comes from Halioglobus sp., assembly GCA_041307045.1. Lineage (GTDB taxonomy): Bacteria > Pseudomonadota > Gammaproteobacteria > Pseudomonadales > Halieaceae > JARRPM01. The sequence continues at coordinate 11,033 of JBFZEF010000332.1, read as the reverse complement.
CAAAATCCAGGATACCGTCGCCGACAATGCGTCCTGCGGTGTCTACGTGCTGGGCCGCAACGAGGTGGACCCGCGGGATTTCGATTTGCCCGCCCTGAAGATGACGATCTACAAGAACGGCGAGCGCCACGCAGAGGGGCTCGGCAGTGCGGTACAGGGCAACCCCCTCACCGCCGTGGCCTGGCTCGCCAACACCCTGGGTGAGTTCGGCATTCCGTTCAAGGCAGGCGAGGTGATTTTGTCGGGCTCGCTGGCGCCTTTGATCCCGGTGGTGGCCGGGGACGAGATGTCGCTGGAGATCGATGGCATAGGCGGCTGTAGTTGTCGGTTTGTTTAGCGCTTCCTATGGCTGTGCTTGCGATGCCGAGAGCGCACCCGATAGTGGGTCTCCAGACACGCCGTGAATACATCCATGTAGGCTCGCTGTGGCCATCCATGGCCACAGACGGTCTGGAGCCCCACTATCGGCTACACTCTCTCGGTTTAGAATATGTAATTTGGCAAAAAAGGAAGTTTAGGCAGGAGTGAAAAATCCGCGCACGCAAATTGAAAACTATAGAAGTGGATTTCATATAGCCAATTCGAGGCTCGATGCGGGGTGCAGGTGCGGGGTAGTCTGGTTCAAGACCGTCTGCAGCCATGGATGGCTGCAGCGAGCCTACATGGACGTATTCACGGCGTGTCTTGGGCTAGACTACCCCGTAACTGCGCCCATCGAAGCGGAAGCCCACCTTGAATTGTAAACGATGTATTGCAGTCGTAAATCCAATATCTGCTTAGTGAATGAACACCTGAAAATTAGACGCACGAGAGCAACACAATGAGCAAAAAAGTAAAAGCTGCCATTATCGGCCCCGGTAATATCGGCACCGACCTGCTGATGAAAGCCATGCGCAGCGAGTTGATCGAGCCCGTATGGATGGTGGGGGTGGAGGCCGATTCGCCCGGCCTCAAGCGGGCCAGGGAGATGGGCCTCAAGACCACCGCCGACGGCGTGGACGGCATGGTGCCCAGCATGCGGGCCGACGGCGTGCAAATCTGCTTTGATGCGACCTCCGCCTACGTTCACGCCGAGAACAGCCGCAAGGTGAACGCGCAGGGGGCGGTGATGATCGACCTCACGCCGGCCGCCATAGGCCCGTTCTGTGTGCCGCCGGTGAACCTCGCCCAGGCGGTGGCGGCGCGGGCCATGAACGTGAACATGGTGACCTGCGGGGGCCAGGCGACGATACCACTGGTGGCGGCGGTGAGCCGGGTCCAGGCCGTGTCCTATGGCGAGATCGTGGCCACTGTCAGCAGCAGATCGGCGGGTCCCGGTACCCGCAAGAATATCGACGAGTTCACCCGCACCACCGCCAGCGGCATCGAGAAGGTCGGCGGTGCCGCCGCCGGCAAGGCCATCATTATCATCAACCCGGCGGAACCGCCGCTGATCATGCGCGACACGGTGCATTGCCTGACGGTGGACGAACCCGACCAGGCGGCGATCACGCGCTCGGTGCTGGCGATGATCGAGGAAGTACAGAAATATGTGCCGGGCTACCTGCTCAAGAATGGTCCCGTATTCGACGGCAAGCGGGTGTCCATCTATATGGAAGTGGAGGGGCTGGGAGACTTCCTGCCGAAGTACGCCGGCAACCTCGATATCATGACCGCGGCGGGACTGCGCACGGCGGAGATGTACGCGCAGGAAATCCTGGCGGGCAACTTTGTGCCACACGCCACCGCAGCCGCTCAGGCGAATTAGGGAGCAAGACAATGGACCTCAACGGCAAGAAAATTACCGTTCACGACATGTGCCTGCGCGACGGCATGCACCCCAAGCGCCACCAGATCACGGTGGCGCAGATGGTCGACATCGCCAAAGCCATGGACGATGCCGGCATCCCGCTGATCGAGGTGACCCACGGCGACGGCCTGGGCGGTGCCAGCGTCAACTACGGCTTTCCCGCGGCGTCGGACCAGGAGTACCTCACCGCCGTGTGCAGGGAGATGAAGAACACGAAGGTGTCCGCCCTGTTGCTGCCCGGTATCGGTACCGTGGATCACCTGAAAATGGCGGTGGACTGCGGCATCTCCACCATTCGCGTGGCTACCCACTGCACCGAGGCGGACGTGTCGGAGCAACACCTCACCATGGCCTCACAGATCAAGGGGCTCGACCGGGTCGGCTTCCTGATGATGGCGCATATGATCGAGGCGGACGAGCTGGTGGCCCAGTTGAAACTGATGGAGGGCTATGGCGCCAACTGCGTGTATATCACCGACTCCGCCGGCTACATGCTGCCGGACGATGTCGCCAGCCGGGTTGCCCTGGCCCGGGCGGAGCTGAAGCCCGAGACCGAGCTGGGGTTCCACGGCCACCATAACCTGGCGATGGGCATCGCCAACTCACTGGCGGCGGTGGAGGCGGGGGCCAACCGCATCGACGGCTCACTGGCCGGGCTGGGTGCCGGCGCCGGCAATACGCCGCTGGAAGTGTTCATCGCGGTGTGCGAGCGCATGGGCGTCGAGACCGGCGTGGACCTGTTCAAGGCCATGGATATCGCCGAGGACAAGATCGTGCCGATGATGGATCACCTGGTGCGGGTCGATCGGGATTCACTCACCCTGGGCTACGCCGGTGTCTACTCCTCCTTCCTGCTCTTCGCCAAGCGCAGTGCCGCCAAGTACAAGCTGTCCTCACGGGATATCCTGGTGGAACTGGGTCGACGCCGCACCGTAGGCGGACAGGAAGACATGATCGAAGACCTGGCACTGGATATGGCCAGGGCCAGGGGCACGATTTAGCTATCCCAGCGGCGGGCGGGCCAAAAAACCGGATCGCGCCCGTGGATACCCTCGCAGGTTCCAGCCCGGTGATCCCCAGAGAAGCTCATCCAGAGTTGATTGGGTTCGCCAGCGCCTGGTTGTGAGAGAGGTCCCTGTCACTCTCTGCTCCTTGACCGTCTCAGTCGGCTTCCGCCCATTCCGCCCAGCAATGCGACCAGCAATAGCAGCACCGGCACCGGCAGCGCCGGCACAGGCAATGCCGATGGGTCAATAGGAGGCGGCGGCGGTGGGCTGGAAACGAGGGTAACCACATCGGCATTATTGTTGCTCGAAACGGCATCTTCAGAGCTTGTGGAGATGGCCGAGGTGATAGCGATGCTGGCCCCGCCGTTTCCAGGTGCGGCATATGAGAAGCCAATCGACAGAATATCACCCGCCGCCAGGGTGGCTGGCATACCTGTCAAGGTAACCTCGCCGGTGGCGCTATTGTAACTGGCACCTACGCCTGCGGGCAGCCCGGAGAACTGCACGTTCGTCGGCGTATTGCCCGGGGTTCCGATGCTGAAGGTGTAGCTTACGTCCAGGGCGTCCTGCGGACCCGCATTGGAGAATATTACCTGACCACTGATCGTTGCACCGGGAGCAGCCGTAGCCGGAATCCCCGTGATCCGGGTGGCCACGTCGACGGCGCCAATGGCGGTGACGGCCGAGGCATTGTTGTTGGCCGGGACTGAATCGGCGACTCCTCCGGCGGTGGCAATGCCGGTTGTCACGGTGACCGGACCGGTGGCGGGCGCCGTATAGCTGAAAATCATACCGCTGTAGGATTGGCCCGCAGTCAGCGTGGTCGCAAATCCCGTCAGAGTTACTACGCCGTCCGCCGAATTATAACTGGCTGCGGTACCGGCTGGCAGGTTGCCGAACGTTACATTCGTGAGCCCAGGGCTCATGTTCATGCTATAGCTGATGAGGCCGACGCTGCTGTCGCTGCCGTTATTGCTGAAGGAAAACGTTCCCTGAACGTTACTACCGGGTGCGGCGGTAGCCGGCATCGCCACTGTCGTCGCCACATCCACGGGGAACTCTCGAATCTCCAGAACCTCGTCGAACTGCGGCGTAAGGAAATAGGTCCACAGGTTGACAGCCTTGGCATCGCCCCACCCAGCTACCGGGCTGACTCTGCAGTCAGTATTGGCGTTGCCACCGTTCTGCCAGAAGCGATAGACGCTGGCGGAGTCCGTGCCATCGAGGCTGGCCGGCTGGCTCGCAGCGCCCGGGACGGGGCCGGGGCAAAGGGTACCGTTGAGGTTGCCCACCTGCGAACCGCTACTCGTGACGTAACCGCGGTCATCATAGAACACAGTGCTGTCGCCCGGGTTGGCGCCGTTTAGTCGGGTGATGGTTGGGCCGCCGCCTATGACTGTTGTCCCGTTGCCGTTGTTCTCAGCATCGATAATGGGAAAATGGACCTCACCATTGCGGCCGTAGGCGCGGTATGAGTAGGGCGTAACGCTGGCGGGGAACGGAGTGAGGCTGTTGTCCAGGCCATTCCAGCTCACCTGATGGGTACCGGAAAAGGCAATTCCGGTCAGTACACGGTTGAGTGGGTTGGCAGGGTCGAAATCGACGCCGTCACGGCTGACGACGATCTGGTAGCTGACCGTATTGGTGGTATTGAAACTGAAGGTGCCGCCGACTCCGGTGGAGGTGACGGCACCACCCAGGGAACCATTGAAAGCCACCTGGCTTATTTGCGGCGAGGGCGGTGCAAGGGGTATGCCCAGCGCATTCAGTACCCTCGCTGCCTCCGCCTCAGCGGCTGCACCGGGCCTTATGTCGCTAAAAAATATTGGGAAATCTGCGAACTGGGTAGTGATACCAGGTGGCAGGTTGCTGACGAGGGCGTTGTCGCCGCGCAGGGTCTTGTACAGTGGCTGGTTATTATCCAGAAAACCAAAGGTGTTTGCGTAGAGGGCGTAGCCGTTCGGATCCAGGCCGCGCAAGTCCTGCTGGTAGCGGTAACCGTCATTCGTCACATAGTAGAGGGTGGAAAATACCGGGCGGTTATTACCTCCGGTGAAGCCGACGAAGGCGAAGGTATGAGCCCGGCCGTCGAGGTCGAGCAGGCTGCTGGCGCTGGCGCGCACAGCAACCTCCCAGCCAGCCACCGAGTTATTGCTCGGCGGCACCGTCGTGACGTTCCCGCTGATACCGCCGTTATTGGCCCTGGTGAACAACACTCCGTAAATACCGCTGACCGGCGCGCGATATCCGCAGGGTAAATAGCCGTTGCTTACTGTGGCGCTGCCATCGGCGCTATTGGGGCCAGCCAGCTCCGCTGCGCGTGTGCGGAAGCTGCCCACATTGGGACCGAAGTAGTGGGGCCCGGGAGCGCCGCTGCCACCGGTACAGGTGAAATCGGCTGTCAGTGGTATGGTCTCATCGCCGCGCGTACCAAAATCCTGTGGGTTGTAGACGTTGACATCGCCACCGTAGTCGCTCTCGGTGCCGATGTTGCTGGATCCCAGTAGTATGTATTCGCCCGCTTGCGCGTACACATAAATGAAACCCTGACGGTTCACCCGGTTGACATATTTTTGCCCCGGCTGCAGGTCGAGGTTTGCCCTTGCGCCTGTCGCCACGCTGGCAGATGGGTAGGTAACCGGATAAAGACTGCGGCTGCCCTCGGCGCTGACCACGCCGGGCACCAGGCACAACAGGATCAGGTAGAGCCGCGCCAGGGCGCAGCGGCTGGTTCCAAGTTTCGACATGACAGGTCTCGCGAGCATAAAAGTTGCTCGGTATTGTATGGATAAATACTGCGCGTGGCAGCCAACAGGCGGGGAGGATCACGAGTTTGCGGTCAAAATCACATTCCTTGTGGTAGTGCAGCCCAACTGGCGCCCGCCGGGTAGGGTGGTTTCAGCTCCCGCCCAGCTGGTGCACTTCGATGGTGACGTGCACCAGGTTGAGGTGAGCGGGTATCAGGGAGCGGTAGTGGGCAGGCGTGGCCGGCTCGGAACTGACTATTACCAGCTCCGCGGCGTAGATGCCGTGGCCGATGGTCCAGTAGTGCAGGTCAGTCACCCGGGCTGCGGAGCCGGTTTCTATCGATTGCCGCAGCAGCTCTGTCAGTCTCCCGTCAGCCTGGCGGTCGAGCAATACTTTCGCGGTGTCGCGGATAAGCCCCCAGGACCAGCGGGTCACCAGGATCGCGCCCACGATGCCCATCACGGGGTCCAGCCAGCTCGCCCCGTAATACTTGCCCGCCAGCAGGGCGACGATGGCCAGTACCGAGGTCAGCGCATCCGCCAGCACATGCAGGTAGGCGGCGCGGAGGTTGTGGTCGTGGTGTTGCTCATGGTCATCATCGTGTTCGTGTTCGTGTTCGTGTTCGTGTTCGTGGTCATGGTAGTCGCCATGATGATGGCCGTTACCGTGCTCATGGGGAGTCGACATCAGTATCCAGGCGCAGGCGCCGTTGATCACCAGTCCGGCGATGGCAACCCACAGCGCCTGGTCGAAGTCGATGGCCAGTGGATTTAGCAGTCGATCGACACTCTCGGTCACCATCAACAGGGCGAAGCCCAGCAGCAGGACCGCACTGGTGAAGCCTGCCAGGCTGTTGATTTTGCCGACGCCGAAGGCAAAACCGGGATCTTGTGCCAACCTGCGCGAGACCACGTAGGCCAGCACCGCGATGCCCAGGGCCGCCGCGTGGGAGGCCATGTGCAGGCCGTCCGCCAGCAGGGCCATGGAGCCGTACACCAGGCCGGCGACGATTTCCACCACCATCATTACCGCGGTGACGCCGACTACCAGCAGCGTGCGCGCCTCCCCGGCCCGCTTGTGATCCTGCTCGAACACGTGGTCGTGCCGCCAGCGGGCCAGCGGGTCGACCTGTGCATCCCTGTTCTTGCTCACGTTTGCCTGGCCCTCAACTCTTGCGCCTGCCGCAGTCGGCAAGCGGCTTTGCTGCCGCTGTAAATACAGGGGATATGTTTGAGGCAGGGATAATAGCGTATCGCCAGTGGCAGCTACCAGCGCGGCCAATGCGCCTGGTCGGGCGATCCGCGATTGCCCTCACACCCGCATATGGCTAGACTGCCGATTCGATGTTCCCAACTCCTGGAGAAAGACAATATGAATAAAGCTCTCAAGGTAATCGTGGCACTGCCCGCCATACTCTTCATTGTGATCGGCCTGAGGTGGTTGATAGATCCTGCCGGGGTCGCCGCCGAGTTTGGCATGCCCCTGCTGGATGGGCTGGGGCGCAGCACGCAGATAGGGGATCTTGGGGCCTTTTTCATCGGCGGGGGTGTGATGATCCTGCTCGGGGTGTTTACTCAGCAGAGAGCCTGGTTTCTTGCTCCGGCGATCATGCTGGGCTTCACCGCGGTGTTCCGCCTTATCGCATGGGCGGCGCACGATGCTGCTTTCGCTACCGTACAGATCGCGGTGGAAGTGGTCGTTGCCAGCCTGTTGCTGTTTGCCGCGTCCAGGACCGGGCGCTCCGCGGGCTGATGCGGCGATCGCGGCCGGAGCCCGGTCTTTAATGCAACTTATTGATATGCAAAACAAAATGAGCATCGAGGCCAGCCTGTGCGCGGCATCGCCCCGTGAACTGCAGCATCTCGGCTGGAAAATGCCGGGCGCGCGGTTATACTGACTTCCTTCACCATCACCTGCAAAAAAAGGAATAAAAATGGAGTACGATTCAGCTATCCACAACCTGCAGTGTCCGAAGTGCCAGCACGGTATGGAAGAGATTTACCACGGTGAAGTTACTGTCGATCGCTGCACGAACTGCAAGGGCATCTGGTTTGATATAGATGAAGTCCATATGCTCAAGAATATCAAGGGCAGTGAGGTCATTGATACTGGCGATGCCACCGAGGGCTGGAAGTGGGACAGTCACGCGGACATCAACTGCCCGCATTGTGGCAAGCAAATGGAAAAGGGCCACGATGAGAAGCAGAAGCATATCTGGTACGAGTACTGTCCCGACCACGGTATGTTCATGGATGCCGGAGAATTCAAGGACTTCAAGGAAGAGTCGATCTTCGATATCTTCCGCAGCCTGGTTAAAGGCAGCCGCGATACCGTAGCGCCCTAATTCAGAGTCGGCACTTGTCCCGCCTGGCGGGCAATGTGTTTGTGGCCCTGCCTTTCCCGCCTCTCCGCACGCCTGGCCACACACTGCCAGGCGTTTTGCGTTCAGGCAATGCAACAACCGGCCGCGCCGCAGGCTATGACGATAACCGCAGGCCGTCGGTGGTACCGGGCGGGGTGGAGACGTTGAGGGGATCCATTTTTTCTTCCCCCTGGATATGCTGGAGCACCCGGTACAACATGCCCGCTGGCGACCCATAGAGTAGCGCATTGGTCACCATATTGTCCGTGTCGACCGCTTCTGCTGCCCGCAGGATTTTGCCGAAGGTCTGGCGGAAATTTTCCGAGTGGCGGGCGCGAATGGCGGTGCCGTAAAAGATTTCCTTCAGCTTGTCGGGGTCGCTTTGGTTATGCAGCGCGAGTGACAGCAGTTTCCGCACGAACCAGGCGCTGTCGCCGCTGGTGGCAATGGCCCGCTGCTCGGTGAACTCCTCGGCGGTGATCTCGCCGGTGCCGGTGGGGCCGCAGACCGACATGTACTGGAAACCGGCGATGGAGCCCAGCTGGTCCTGGATCAGCTCCAGTAGCTTGAAATAACTGTCCCGGCGGGCGTGCATCTCCTGGCGGCGGGCACTTTCCTCCTGGGCGGCCATGGCCCGGGTGTTGGCGGAGATTTCCTTCTGCTGCATGAAGTGACCGATGACCAGCCACAGGAACGCAAGCGGCGCGAAGGCCCCTTCCAGGAAGTTGCCTATGTCCGCCGTTGGCAGGTGGATAAATTTTCCCCAACCGACGATGGCCAGCAGGTAGATCAGCCCCGCGCCGATCCAGCAACTTGTCACGGTGAGTCCGAATATGACCCGCCAGTCCAGGGAAAATGCTTTCTGCTCTTCCAACATACTCTTGGTCCGTCAATGACCGACGGGAAAATGAAGCCCAGTCAGTTTAGTCAATGCTCACTCTACAACCACTTCTTGCGCCTGAAATACGTCAGCAGCACGGCCGGGATCGCCAGAAATACCACCCACAGGGTGGGATAGGTCCAACTCAGCTTCAACTCTGGCATGTGCTCAAAGTTCATACCATAGATTCCGGTCAGGAAAGTCATCGGGATGAAGATCGAGGCGAATATGGTTAACACCTTCATAACCTCATTCATTCTATTGCTGACACTGGAAATATAGATGTCCATCAATCCCGAGATAACATCCCTGTGTAATTCGATTGACTCGACGATTCGAATCGCATGGTCCGAAACATCCTTGAGGTAGATGTGGGTTTTCTCGTCGATCAGCGGGGATTCACTGCGCAGCATCTCACTGATCAGCTCGCGGACGGGAGAGACGTAACGCCTGACACTGACAATCTCCCGCTTGAGTCGCTGGATGCGGTTGAGGAGGGTTTTGCCGGGGTCGCCCGCCAGCAGTTCGTCCTCCAACAGGGTGATGACCTCATCCAGTGAGTCGATGAGGATGAAATTCTGGTCAATGATGGCATCGAGGATGGAGTAGGCGAGGAAGTCCGCCCCAAGGCTCCTGAACCGCCCCTTGCTGGTTCTGATACGCTGTATCACCGGGGCGATCAGGTCGTCCTTTCTTTCCTTGAAGGCGATGACGATAGTGTCCAGCACAAGCAGGCTGATCTGTTCGTAGTCGACCTTAAACTGCCTGCCAACCGACACCATCCCCTTGAGCACGATGTACAGGTAGTCCTCATACTCCTCGAACTTTGGTCGTTGGTGGGTGTTCAGTATGTCTTCCAGCACCAGCTGGTGGATACCGAACAGTTCGCCGACTTTTTCCACCACCTCGACGTTGGCGAGGCCTTCGATGATAACCAGTGAGACGGTGTCGGTGCCGCGCAGGGAAGACAGCTCATCGATTGAACTTAAATTCTTCTCCGTTACCGTGTCCTTGTTGTAATCAATAACCGAGATGCAGGTGTTCTCGATCAGCAGGTCGCCCACGTGCACAAGGGAACCGGGTGGCAGGCCGGTCTTGTGAGAGGCTTGTGTGCGGGATTTTCTTTTCTGGTTCACACCTTCTCCTTTGTGGCCAAGCCCGCTTACCACCTCAGGGTAGCCTGCAGCGGGAGTACGCTCAAGTCAAACCTTGCAGTTAGCGCTTTCAGGCCAGCGCAAATGGTTTACACTTTGCGCATGTTCAATCGTCTTTTTTGCATTTGGAGCGTTTGTATGGACAGTCAGCCCGGCTACACACCACCGAGGGTATGGGTATGGGACAAGGAGAGCGGCGGCAAATTCAGCAACATCAACCGGCCTGTGGCAGGCGCCATCCGGGAAGTGGCGCTGCCGGTCGGCAAGCATCCCCTGCAGCTTTACTCCCTGGCTACCCCCAATGGGGTGAAGGTCACGGTGATGCTGGAGGAGTTGCTGGAACTGGGCAGGAGTGACGCGGAATACGATGCCTGGCTGATCAATATCGGCGAGGGAGAGCAGTTCGGCAGCGACTTCGTTGCCATCAACCCCAATTCGAAGATACCCGCCCTGCTCGACCGCAGCACCTCGCCGCCCACACGGGTATTCGAATCCGGGGCAATCCTCATCTACCTGGCGGAAAAATACGATGCTTTTTACCCCAGGGCACTGCCGGCGCGGGCGGAGTGCCTGTCCTGGTTGATGTGGCAGATGGGTAGCACGCCATTCCTCGGAGGCGGTTTCGGCCATTTTTACGCCTATGCCCCCGAGAAATTCGAATACCCGATCAACCGCTATGCCATGGAAGTAAAACGCCAGCTCGATGTGCTCAACCGCAACCTGTCGACGCGGCGTTACCTCTGTGGCGACGAGTACACCATTGCGGACATGGCGACCTGCCCCTGGTATGGCGCACTGGCGACCCATAAGTTGTATGAGGCGGGCGAGTTCCTGGATGTTGATTCTTATACCCACGTCATACGCTGGGCGCGCGAGATAGAAGAGCGGCCCGCCTACCAGCGCGGCAGGAGGGTCAACAGGACCTGGGGGCCCGAGGAACTGCGGGTGCCGGAACGGCATTCCGCCAGGGATTTTGACACAGGCGGCAAATAGAGAAGCGCACTGCCGCGGTCAGTCCACCCTGCGGGGCCGCAGGACTGCTGTCGTGATGATCTGGCCTATTGGCATTCAGTATGACATTATGCGGGATCAC
>JBFZEF010000331.1:0-9152 GCA_041307045.1 Halioglobus sp. | reverse complement strand
TCGCAGGTAGCGCAGGCGTTCATCCAGCGTGCGCATCTGGGTGTCGTCCAGGGCGCCGGTGGCCTCCTTGCGATAACGGGCGATGAAGGGGACCGTGGCGCCCTCATCGAGCAGCTTGATGGCGGCATCTACCTGGTGGGCGTGTACAGAGAGTTCCTGCGCGATGCGCCCGGCAATGGCTTTTGTCATGGTGTGTATCGGTCTTTATAAAGCGGTGAAAACAGCTTATTACAGCGCGGAGGCGGCATTATGCGCCGGTCGATACCAGTTTGCGATCTGGAAATTCGCCGGGTTCTATGCTGGGTGGCCTGTGCTGTGCGGAGTGCAGGCCGGGGCTGACCCGCGGCCCTGGTCTCCTAGTTGAATTTCCTCACCGCCGCCAACAACTGGCGGCAAGTGATCTGGCCGATCAGGCGGCCATTTTCCACTACCGGTAGCCGGCGATGTTTTTTCAGCAGCATCTCCTGGGCAACGTCCAGGATATTTTCGTTGGGGTGGGCGACCAGCAGGTTGTCGCCCGTCATGTGGTCGCGCACCAGGCCGACGCCGGTTTTATTGTAGGTGGCGCCCAGGGCCGCGCGCAGGCAGTCCAGCTCTGAGAGGATGCCCACCAGGTTCTCCTCATCGTCGACCACGCAGACCCCGGAGATCTTGTTGTCGATGATGACACGCATGGCGTCCAGCACATTGTCGCCCGGCTTTACCTTGGCCGGGTTGCCGAGCATGTAGTCCCGCAGGTTGACCGACTGCAGCATAGTTATCTCCTGATTTCGTGCGATGCCGAAGATGAAACGATTCGACGGGGAGTATAGCGTGTAATTCCCAGCCCTGGCGGGAATATACTCTACCATCAGCAGCCGCCAACCCCGGAGCCAGTCATGAAAACCCTGCACCTGCTGCGCCATGCAAAATCGTCCTGGGATGAACCCGGCCTGTCCGACCGCGAGCGGGGCCTGAACAAGCGCGGCAGGCGCGATGCGCCGCGCATGGGAAAGGCGCTGGCCCGGCGCATGGAGCCGATGCCCGTTCATGCCAGCCCCGCACGGCGGGCACAGCTGACGCTCGAAGGCTTGTGCGATGGTTGGCCTGCGCTGGCGGATGAGGAGCACAGCACCGACGAGGAGCTGTATACGTTTTCCGCCGAGGATTTGTTCGGCTGGCTGCAGCGGCAGGACGACCGGCATGAAGCCCTGTTTATTCTCGGCCACAACCCGGCGCTCACGGATCTCGCCAATGCCCTGGCCGCGGGCGAAGGGCTGGCCAACCTGCCTACGGCGGGGTACCTGGAGCTCTCCCTGCAGATTGACCGCTGGCGGGATCTGCGGCAAGGTTGCGCAAACATCGAGTTCAGCCTGTTTCCCCGTCAACTGTAAGTCGCAGCTGTGAATTGCCCCCGGAGATTGCCCATGTCACACCAGCCCGTTCAGATTGCCTGCGCCCTCCTGCTGGCGCTCTGGGTTGGCGCCGCCGGCGCATCACCCGCCGAGCGCCTGGGGGCGGCGGTGCGGTTCAAGACCATCAGCTACCAGGATCGGGAGCAGATCGATTACACCCAGTTCGACGCTTTCCAGCAGTTCCTGCGGGAATCCTTTCCGCTGGTCTTCAGCACGCTGGAGGTGGAGACCGTCAATAAGTACAGCCTGCTACTGCACTGGCCCGGCAGTGATCCGTCCCTGCCCCCGGTGCTGTTTACCGCGCATATGGATGTGGTGCCGATCGAGCCGGGCACGGAGCAGGACTGGCAGCACCCGCCCTTTGCGGGGGTGGTGGCGGACGGGCGCATCTACGGCCGTGGCACCCTCGATGACAAGATGGGCCTGATGGGGCACCTGGAGGCGGCTGAGCAGTTGCTGGCGCAGGGTTTTGCCCCGGTGCGGACGCTGGTTTTCGCTTTCGGCCATGACGAGGAGATCAGCGGCAAAACTGGGGCCAAGGCCATCGCCGCCCGAATGCGGGAACTCGGCCTGCACTTTGCCTGGATGGCGGACGAGGGCGGCATGCTGGTGACGGACAATCCCCTCTTGCCCGGCAAGACCATGGCCATGGTGAATGTCGCAGAGAAGGGCTACCTGACACTCATCCTCCAGGTCACCGGGGAGGGCGGGCACTCTTCCAACCCGCCTGCGGTGAGCACCATCGGGCGCCTGGCCAGTGCCGTCGCGCGTATCGAGGCCAACCCGTTCCCGCCGCGATTGGTGCCGCCGATGGCGGCAATGCTGGAGGCGCTGGCCCCGGAAATGGGTCAACCGGAACGCTTTGTGTTCGAGAACCTTTGGCTGACCGGGCCGCTGGTGGTCCGCAATATGGCCGGGACCCGCATCACCGCACCGTTTGTGCGCACCACCACGGCGCTCACCATGTTCAACGCCGGGGTCAAGGAGAATGTCGTGCCCCAGCGCGCCGAGGCGCGGGTCAATTTTCGCCTGCTGCCAGGCGAGACTCCGGAGTCGGTGGTGGCACATGTGCGGGAGGTGATCGATGATCCCCTGGTGGAAATCAGCTATGAGAATTGGGACGGGCTGCCCCCGTCCGCCGAGTACCCCGGCGGGGGTTACGCCATAATCAAGGCGGCCATCGGAAGCGTTTACCCCGAGGCCGTGGTGGTGCCGTCCATTCTTATGGCGACGACGGACACCCGCCATTACATCGACCTGGTGGATAACCAGTACCGCTTCCAGGGCGTGGCGGTGAACAGCGGCCAGGCCACCTCCATCCACGGCACCGACGAGTATGTGGATGTGGCCAGCTACGAAAAGTCGATCGAGATCGCCCGCAAATTGATTGAGCTGGCGGTGCAGTAGAAAAACTGGTGTGACGCCGGTCGGTGCCGCGCGCGAGGCGGTAAGCTCTAGATCTGTAACTGGGAGAGGTCGATATCGTAGGCGCCGGGTTCCAGGGCTCTGGCTATGCCCCGCGGTGTCGCGCCGGTGTTGTTGGCGGGCTCTTCGCTGAGGTCCACCATCTTCGGCTCCCGTAGGCGGTATTTGCGCTGGTCCAGCAGCATCAGCACCTTGGGCTTGAGGCGCCGGGTGCGGTATTCGGATACCACCACACCCACTTCCCCGGAGGTCAGTTCCACGATTGTGCCCGCCGGGTAGATTCCAACTGCCTGGATGAAGACCTCCACCAGTTCCGCCTGAAATTCGATATTGCGTGACTGGTACAGTAACTTGATGGCATCCGATGGGGAGATCGCCGATGCGTGGCTGCGGTTGCTGGTTACCGCATCGTAGGTGTCGACGATGCCGGCGATGCGGGCCATGGCCGGCACCTGGTCGCCAGCCAGACCCTGGGGGTAGCCAGAGCCGTCAAAGCGCTCATGGTGATGCGCGATGATGTCGAGTACATCCTGATTCATTATTCCACTCTCGCGGGCGATGGCCACCCCGTGGGTGACGTGTTCCCGCATCTGGTCCGCCTCGTTCTCGGAAAGCGGGCGTGGGGCCTGCAGGAGGTTGGGGTCAACCCGCAGTTTGCCCACGTCCATCAACATGCAGCCCATTGCCAGTGAACGCAGGTCGTGCCGTGGCAGGCCCAGTTGCCGGCCCAGCGCCACTGCCCAGATACTGGCACTGAGCGAATGCTGGTAGGCGTACTGGTCATGCTGTTTGAGGCGGGCCAGCCAGATACAGGCATCCGGGTTGCGGCTCATGCTATCGACCACCGGCTCGACGGACTTCTTCAGGCGAATGACGTTGAGGGTGCCGCCGTCGCTGACATGTTCGAAAATAGCATTTACATCGTCCACCAGTGAGTCGAGGATCAGCCAGGCCTGGGCGCTTTCGTCCTTCCAGTTACTGGTGGTGGGGTAGGCCTTGAGAGGCCGGCCGGGGAATATGTCCTTGATGGGGATCGAGGTCCGCGGGCCGCGGACCCGACGCAGCATGGGGTGGTTCGGATCGCGGCTCTTGATGGTGTCCACGAAGACAAAGGAACAGTAACTGCGTACCAGTTCGATGTCTTCCATGGACTCCAGACAGAAGCCCTGCATCAGAAATGGTGTACCCAGCCACGGACGATCCAGCCCGCTGACATACATGCCAACCGCCAGATCCCTTGTTTCTACCCTCAGGGTTTGGAGCATATACGCTCGCCGCCCCCCCCTTATCAGATTTTTTTCGTCCCTTGAAGCCAACATAGCGCAATTTCAAAAGTGGCGTCCAAAAATCTGTACTTTTTTCCTTGGGCGTATTTACAGCGCCGGGCGGCCCTTCCCGGGCCGTCGGGCGCATGTGGGGAGGACGCTTAGCCCTGGGGCGGGGGATGTTATATAGTGCCGCCGGGGTGCAGGTATTGCCGGGCCACCCGATAATATTGGTAGCGTCACAGCGACAGGAGAAATGCCATGAGATACCGCAGGCTTGCAGCGATTGCCCTTTCCGTCACCCTGGCCTGGGCCGGGTTCAGCACGGCGGCCGTGGCCGCCGTGGTAGGCACAGCGGATGCCCTGGGCATGGAGCAACGAGGCGCGCGCCTGGCGGCGGTCCAGGCGGGCCTGGCGCGCAGTGACGTACAGCAGGCGATGGTTGAACTGGGGGTCGACCCGGCACAGGCGCAGCTGCGCGTGGCGGCGCTGAGTGAGCCGGAACTGGCGCAACTGCAGGGGCAGCTGGACCAGTTACCCGCCGGCGGCGTGCTCGAGCTGATCGGTGCGGTCTTCGTGGTACTGCTCATCCTGGAGCTCACCGGGGTGATCGACATCTTCAAGAAAGCCTGATTGGTGGGAGCCGGTCGCGCGGCCGCCGGTCGGGGCCGGCTGCCGGTAGCCGCGGCATCGGTCGCCCTGGCGGCATGCCTGCTCAGCGCCTGCTCTTTCAATCCTCCGCTCGACCTTGCAGCTATGTTCCCCGGCTATCCCCCGGTGCTGCTGGGGTCTGTACCGTTTTACCCCCAGCGGGAATACCAGTGCGGCCCCGCTGCCCTGGCCGGGGTGCTGGGCGCCGCCGGCGTAGCGACGAGCCCCGCCGCCCTGGCGCCGCAGGTGTATCTGCCGGGCCGGCAGGGCAGCCTGCAGCTGGAGCTGCTGGCCGCCACCCGGCGCGCCGGCCGCGTTCCCTACCTCGTTCCAGCCGATCCGCCGGAGCTTTTTGCCCAGCTGCACGGCGGCCGCCCGGTGCTGGTGTTGCAGAATTTGCGGACGCGCCACTTTCCGGTGTGGCACTACGCAGTGCTGGTTGGCTTCGACCCGGCCGCCAACGAGGTCTACCTCAACAGCGGCACCGAGCAGGGGCTGGTGATGGCGGCCCCCGCCTTCCTGCGGACCTGGGACTGGGCCGGGCGCTGGGCCCTGGTTGCGTTGCGCCCGGGGGAGTTGCCGGCACAGGCGCAGCCCTTGGCTTTCATCGAGTTCGTGGCCGCATTTGAACAGGTCGCAGGGGGCACTGCGGCCGCACCCGCCTGGCGCTCGGCGCTGCGCCGATGGCCCGCTGAGCCGGCCCCCTACCTGGCGCTTGGCAACCTGGCCTACGCCAGCGGCAAGCTGCCGGTGGCCGTCGATTACTACCGCCGCGGACTGCAGGCGAGCCCGGGGTATCCCGCCTTGGGCAACAACCTGGCCTCGGCGCTGGGCGAGCTGGGCTGTCCGCGGACCGCGGCGGCGCTGCTCGAACCCATCCAGGCGGGGCTCGCCGCGGGCTCCAACTGGCATCCGGTTATCGCCGCCACACTCGCGGAACTGGCGCCGCAGGCGCAGGACGGGGACGCCTGGTGTGCCGCCCTCTACCCGGGTTGAGCGGGTAGTAACCCAAGGCGCCGCGACAGCTGCGTTCAGCCTGTATCAATGCTAGTCTTCACCCCCTTGGCGCCGCTAACCGAAGAGGAAAATCAATGCGCATTGCCCGGGCTGACGCCCCGTCGATCCTGGCCGGACGCGCTATGCCGGCGTTGCCTGCTCTGACCGGCTACCCGGGCGGAGCCTGCGCCCGGTGAGCCTGACCAATCGCATCCTGGTCGCCATGGTGGCGGGCATCCTGGTGGGTTCCCTGCTCAACGCCCTGGGCCATATGGCGGCCCTGCCCGAGGGTTTGCGCGCATTTATCGAGCAGGGCCTGGTGGGCGGCCTGCTGGACGCGGTGGGGCGCATTTTCATCGCCTCCCTCAAGTTGCTGGTAGTGCCGCTGGTGCTGGTCTCCCTCATCTGTGGCGCCAGCTCCCTTGGCGACAGCGCCCGGATGGGTCCCATCGCGGTCAAGACCTTAGGGCTCTACCTGGCCACCACCGCGGTCGCTATATCGCTGGCCCTGCTGTTCGCCCTGGTCATCGCGCCGGGCGCGGGTATGGATATGGCCTTGGCGGGGGGCTTCCAGCCGACCCCGGCGCCGCCGCTGATGGATGTACTGGTCAATATTTTTCCCTCCAACCCCGTCAAGGCCATGGCCGATGGCGAGATGCTGCAGATCATCGTCTTCGCCCTGCTGGTTGGCTATGCCATTTCCCGCGCGGGCGAGCCGGGCCGCCGCATCGCCAGCTTTTTCCGCGACATGGAAACAGTGGTAATGAAGATGGTGGAAATCCTCATGGCGCTTGCGCCCTACGGGGTATTCGCGCTG
Source organism: Halioglobus sp. (assembly GCA_041307045.1). Taxonomy (GTDB): domain Bacteria; phylum Pseudomonadota; class Gammaproteobacteria; order Pseudomonadales; family Halieaceae; genus JARRPM01. The sequence goes on along the minus strand of JBFZEF010000331.1, from coordinate 2,604 downwards.
CTGGCCAGGCTGTTCTCCCAGCTGGGGCTGGGGGCGATCGTCGATCTTGCCGCCTACTTCTTCACGGTGCTGGGGGCGCTGGTATTCCACGCCATCGTGGTCTACGGGCTGATGCTGAAATCACTGGCCCGGCTGTCCCCGGCGCGCCTGTTCGCCAGTATGAGGCCGGTCTGGGCATTCGCGTTCAGCACCGCCTCCTCCGGCGCCACCCTGCCGATCACTCTCAACACGGTGGAGCGCCGTATGGGCGTGCACAACTCCGTGGCCGGCTTCACTATCCCCCTGGGCGCCACCGTCAACATGGATGGCACCGCCATCATGCAGGGCGTTGCCACGGTGTTCATTGCCCAGGTCTACGGGGTGGACCTCAGTGCGACCGCCCTACTGACAGTGATCGTGACTGCCACCCTGGCGTCAGTCGGCACTGCGGCGGTGCCCGGCGCCGGCATGGTGACGCTGGCCATGGTGCTGGCCCAGGCGGGATTGCCGGTGGAGGGCATCGCCCTGATTCTCGGCGTGGACCGCCTGCTGGACATGGTGCGCACCGCCGTCAATGTCACCGGCGACGTTGTGGTGACGCTGATCGTGGCCAGGGGCGAGGGGCAGTTCGACGAGGAGGTGTTCAATCGCGGCGGTGGGCCCGGGCCCGTCGACCCGGTGCAGGAAGACACCCCGACCGTTTGATTTTCACGACAGGATTGCGTTTCAGTATGACCATTAAAGTTGCCATCGTGCCGGTGACGCCCTACCAGCAGAACTGCTCCATCATCAGGTGTGAAACCACTGGCAAGGCCGCTATCGTTGACCCGGGCGGGGATATCGAGCGCATCCTCGCGGCGGTGAAGCGCATGGATGCGACCGTGGAGAAGATCATCCTCACCCATGCCCACCTGGACCACTGCGCGGCCTCGGATGTGCTGCGCCGGCAGCTGGGTGTGCCGATCGAGGGGCCACAGCGGGAAGACCAGTTCTGGCTGGACCAGCTGCCCCAGTCCTGCCAGATGGCGGGCTTCCCCCACGCCGACGCCTTCCTGCCGGACCGCTGGCTGGAGCAGGGCGATACCGTAACGGTGGGGGAGCAGGTGCTGCAGGTTTTCCACTGCCCCGGGCACACCCCCGGGCACGTGGTGTTCCTGTACGAGGCGCAAAAGGTGGCCTGGGTGGGGGATGTGCTGTTCCAGGGCTCCATCGGCCGCACGGACTTTCCCCGCGGCAACCACGAGCAGCTGGTCTCCAGCATTCGCGACCGCCTGTTCCCGCTGGGGGACGATATCACCTTCATTCCCGGCCACGGGCCCACTTCCACCTTCGGCCAGGAGCGCCGCAGCAACCCCTTCGTGGCCGACTCGCGCTATGGCTGAGGCGAGTGGCGCACGTGCGGATCTCTTGCGCGAGCAGTACCACGGCCAGACCGCGCGCATCCGCTGGCACGAGTTGCAGGCGGCATTCGCCCGCGGCAGTGTGATCGGCGTGGCCGCCGGCCTCGACCTGGTGGAGGTGGCGGTGCAGCTGGGGCTGGATAATACCGCGCAGTTTGAGCGGTGGATCAGCGCGGGCAGCGTGGCGCCGGTGAACGATGACCAGGCGCTGGCGTGGTACGACGCCAACCAGGAGCTGTGGGCGGTGGTGGCGCCACCCTGGGTGCTGGTGCAGCAGACCCGGGTCTGATCCCAGGGTCCCTGTTCGCTAAGCCTCGTGCTCAAACCCCCCGTTTCCCTCAACCGCACTCAGCCAGCGAGGAAGCCCGTGAAAACCGACATTGCGGAAGAGGACTGGCTGTCCACGATCCACACCATCCCATTACCTAACGGATGTTCGGGGAGTTGATCATGTCGTCATTTATTACAAATTGCGGCGCGAATGCCTGTGCGCTGCGGCATGCTTTAATCGCCCGAGTCATCAGTGCGGCGCCGAGACTGCGGCAGAGCACTGCCTACCGGCTGCTGAAACGTTCCCAGAGCCGCTACTACGTCCTGACGGTTGGCGAGCGAGATCGCTACATCGATTTCGACATCCGCCTGGCATTCACTTTTGCCGACGGGCGCCATTACCGCTACAGCAAATTGTATTACTGCAGCGAGCGCGGCCAGGACTTTGACGAATCCCGGGTGATCTGTTTCCAGCCGTATCACCGCAATGCCTTTGAGCGTATACGCGTCGCCCTGCCCGAGGAGGCACGCGTCTCGGGCTATCTGGCAGTGCGAATCGACGGCCTGCCGGCTTGCCGGGGTAAGTTCCGTGTCAGACGAGTCCATACCGTGAGCGGCGAGGCGGACGGCGCGCTGACGGCGCGCGCCGGGTGGCACCGCAACCGGCAGCAGGTGCGCCGTCAGGTGGAGGAAAGCGAAAGGCTCGGCCGCGGCCGCCTGCCGCACTACCCGGAATCCCTGTCGCTGGAGCTGACGCCACGCTGCAACTTGCAGTGCCCGCACTGTTCATCGCACGGCACGCCGGAACTTCACGGCATCCACAACCGGCGGCCGGAAATCACGCCGGCGATGTTCGACAGTATCGCCTGCGAGCTGTTTCCACATATCACCACACTGAGTCTTGTCGGGCGCGGCGAGCCGACCCTCGTCAGCGATGCGCTGTGGCAACGGGTGG
>JBFZEF010000329.1:0-5328 GCA_041307045.1 Halioglobus sp. | reverse complement strand
CACAAGGATCTCTATGAAACCGCCGGCATCCGCACCACCGGCGGCTCGAAGATCCACGCCGACCACATACCGGACGCGGACAGTACGGTGGCGCGCAAACTGCGTGAAGCCGGGACGATTCTGCTGGGTAAGCTCAACACCCACGAGTACGCCTACGGGGTCACCACCAACAACCCGCACTACGGGGCGACCCGCAACCCCTGGGACCTTGCGCGCATCCCGGCCGGCTCCAGCGGCGGTTCGGGCGCGGCGATCGCGGCGGGGCTGGCCACGGCCACCACCGGCTCCGACACCGGGGGCAGCATTCGCATGCCCGCGTCGCTGTGCGGGGTGGTGGGGCTCAAGCCGAGCTACGGGCGGGTCAGCAAGGCGGGCGTACTCCCGCTGTCCTACCGCTTCGATCACACCGGGCCCCTGACCCGCACGGTCATGGATGCCGCCCTGATGTTCAATGCCATGGCAGGTTACGATCCCGCCGACCCCAGCTCCCTGCGCTTACCTGCGGAGGACGTGACCGCCGGTATCGATGCGGGAATCCGGGGCCTGCGCATTGGGGTGCCGCGGGGCTATTTCTTCGAGCAGCTGGATGACGAGGTCGCCACGGCGCTGGAGGCGGCCATCGCCGAGCTGCGGCGCCTGGGCGCGGAGGTTCGCGAGGTCGACATTCCCGGTGTGCTTGAAGGCGTATGGGGCATCTTCGGTTTTGTCCATGCGGAAGCGCTGCAGATACACGCCCACGGCATCGAGCACCGGCTGGAGGATTTTGGCGCAGACCTGCGCGCCATCCTGGGCAGCCCGGGGCCGGATGCCACGACACTCATGCTGGGCCTGCGCTACTGCGATGCACTCACCGCGGCGATGCGCTCTGTGCTGGAGGAGGTGGACGTGCTGGTGACGCCGACCACGCCCATCACCGCGCCGCTGATCGGTCAGGAAACAGTGCACTATAGCGACGTGGAAGAGCCGGTGTTGCACGCGATGATCCGCTGCACGGCGCCTTTCAATGCAACTCACCTGCCCGCCCTGTCACTGCCCTGCGGTTTTACCCCCGCGGGGCTGCCCGTGGGGCTGCAGATTGCGGGGCGTCCCTTCGACGAGGCGATGGTGCTGCGTGTGGGGTATGCCTACGAACAGGCGACGGGCTGGCAGTTGCGAACGCCCGCCCTGTAGGCGTAGGCGTTCCGCGTCAGCCCTGGATATCCAGCTCCACCAGCTCGTAGTGCGTCTGCATATAGCCGCCCACCCCGGCGCGCAGCAGGATGTAGTCCTCATCGGCGCTGCACCAGACGTCGTAGGGCGGGTGCTCCTCGGGCAGCTGGCCCGCGGTGTCCACCACCTGGAAGTGGCGGGCGTCGAACTCACCTGCCCGCACCGCAATGCGCTCCTCGCCCAGGTAGCGGATGCCGAAACCCAGCTGGAACAGCTTCGGGCCGGTGGCGCCGCGGTGGTCCGGTGAGGACAGCATGACATTGTCGAGGAAGCGTTTGCCGGGCCCCTGGCCCAGGTCGTAGGCTTTCATCAGCAGCGCATCGCCAACGATGGGGTGGCACTGCATCCACTGCACGGGTTTTTCCAGGGCGATGCGCTGCTCGATGCGCCCCTCCGTGCGGTTGAAGCTCTCGCACTCCGCCAGCTCGTCGCTGAAGTGGAACCATCCGCTGCCCTCGAATTCGCCCCCGACGCTCAGGCGCACATGGCAGTCCCGCGGCGCTGCGGTCCTGTGTTCCATGGCCGCCACCACGTCGCGCACCACCATGGGCTCGTCATCGATCTCACAGTGGGCATGCATCACGTCGGTGCCGTCGGGCTGCCGGGTGATGCTGAAATATTCCCGGCCCCGCTCCTGGTCCAGGCGCTCGGGCTTCTTGCTGGTGTAGAGAATCTTGCCCCGGATGGTGCGATAAGCCATGTCCAACTCCAGCGAATGCCGATTAACGGTATACCAGCGTGAAATGCTCCCCGGCGCAACCCCTGTGACTGCTCACGGGGCGTCCGGCAAAGGGGCCGCTTGCGGGTGTGATGGCGCTGGCGGGCGCCGGGTTGGCGCAGTCGAAGGCAACGCAGGCCATGCCCGAGTACATGCCCGGCGCCGGTTCAGCCGTGTCCGCGAGCTGGTCGATCTCCAGCAGGCAGCGGCCCGCCAGTTGCAGGGTCGCCACCGGGTGGCGCCGATCCAGCGCGTAGCCGCGGGCCTGGTTGAGCACCGTGATCTTCGTCTCGAAGCTCAGGCCGCTGCTGCCGGCAATGCGACTGTATTGCGCCAGGCTCTGCTCCCGGGAGGGGGAAGACAGTACCGGTATGAACAGGTGGTCGACCGGCGCCTCACAGGTCGGTAATTCGAAGGGCGGTACGTCACCCCTGATCTGGGTGAGGTAGAGAATTTCCCCGGCGGGGCCGCGCACCTGGCAGGCCCTTATGCGGTCGCTCAAATCCAGGTCTGCAGGCGGCCGCAGCAGGGTAAAAGGCGAATCTCGCAGGCTGTCGGCGAGCCGGTCGACGTCCGCCACCAGCACCTCCAGCGCCATCCAGCCGTAGCTGTGCAGGCTGTCGCGGCGGAGCGCGCTTGGGTCTTCGATCACCTGCAGCCAGCGGCGGCCCACGCGATTGCACAACAGCCAGCTGCGCGCGCCCGCCACCTGCGGGTAGCCAATCGCGGCCGCGGTGTCGGCATTGACAGGCCCCGCCTCAGCCACCTGCTGGTGCAGCCAGTTCGTATAGGCGTCCACCAGCGCGTCGCCATCGGTGGCGAGCAGGGTGCACAGGGCTACCGGCCCCAGTCCGGGTGAATCCGCCACGTCCGCGTTTTAACTCCCAAGTTATAATGGTATATTTATATAACAAATGCGGCAGGGCGGCAATGCGGGACTGCGGCAGCGGCGGCACAGCAGCAGAGGCGGATGTAGTGACAATGGGATTGACCCTGTTCGAGAAGCTGTGGCGCGAACATCTCGTCGAAAGCTATGACGACGGCACCGACCTGATCTACATCGACCGGATCTTCCTGCATGAGCGCACCGGCTCCATCGCCCTGGCCAGCCTGGAGGCGCAGCGGCGCCGGGTATTCTGCCCGGAGCAGGTGTTCTGCACCATGGATCATATCGTCGATACCTACCTGGATCGCAGCGACGAGACCACCATGCCCAGCGGCCGGGAGTTCATTGTCGCCACCCGCGAGCATACCCGCGCTGCGGGCATCACCCTGTTCGACCTGGACGACCCGCGCCAGGGCATCGTGCACGTGGTCTCGCCGGAGCAGGGTATCGTGCAGCCGGGCATCAGCCTGGTTTGCCCCGACAGCCATACCTGCACCCAGGGTGCGCTGGGTGCGCTGGCCTGGGGCATCGGCTCCAGCGAGGCGGAACATGCGCTGGCGACCAAGACCCTGCGGGTGGCGCGCCCGCAGACCATGCGGGTGCGGTTTGATGGCAGCCTGCCGCCCGGCGTGAGCGCCAAGGACATGATCCTGCACCTGATCGCCACCCATGGCGCCAACGGCGCCCGCGGCTGCGCGGTGGAATTCAGCGGCCAGGCGGTGGCGGAACTGGGAATGGAAGCGCGCATGACCCTGTGCAACATGGCGGTCGAATTTTCCGCCTTCACCGGTTTGATCGCCCCGGATGACAAGACCATCGAGTACCTGCGCGGGCGTCCCTACGCGCCCGCCGGTCCGCAGTGGGCCCAGGCGGTGAGTTACTGGCAGACCCTGCAGACGGCGCCCCGGGCCCGCTTCGACCGGGAACTCGCCATCGACTGTTCGATGCTTGAGCCCCAGGTGACCTGGGGTACCAGCCCGGAGCATGCGGTGGGAATCTGCGCCCGGGTGCCAGGTCCTGCCGTCGACGATGCCGACCGCGACAGCCGGCAGCAGGCGCGGGCCTATATGGGTGTGGAGGTGGGCCAGGCCCTGGCGGGCACGCCCATCGACGCGGCCTTCATCGGCTCCTGTACCAACAGCCGTATCACCGACCTGCGCCAGGCGGCCGCCATCCTGCGGGGCCGGAAGATTGCGCCGGGCCTGCGCGCCATCTGCGTGCCCGGTTCGATGCAGGTGAAAGCCCAGGCCGAGGCGGAAGGCCTGGATCGCATCTTTACCGATGCCGGCTTCGAGTGGCGCGCTTCCGGTTGCTCCATGTGCTTCTTCGCCGGCGGTGAACACTTCGGCTATCGCCAGCGGGTTGTCACCACCACCAATCGCAATTTCGAGAGCCGCCAGGGGCCCCAGACCCGCTCGCACCTGGCGAGCCCCGCCACGGTGGCGGCCTCGGCGCTGCGCGGCTGCATTGCCGATCCCCGGGAGTTCGGGGAGAAATAATGGAAAAGTTCAGCCGGCACGAGGGTGTGGCCGCGCCCCTGTTGCGCAGTAACGTCGACACCGACGCCATCATCCCCTCGCGGGAGATGAAGCGGGTCTCGAAAGAGGGACTCGGCGAGGGCCTGTTCGCTGGCTGGCGTTACCTCGACGTCGCTGCGCGCGAGCACAACCCGGAGTTTATCCTCAACCAGCCCGGCTACCAGGGCGCGAGCATCCTCCTGGCCGGGCCCAATTTCGGCTGCGGCTCGTCCCGGGAACACGCGGTATGGGCGCTCAGGGAATTCGGCTTTCGCGCCGTCATCGCGCCGGGATTCGGCGCCATCTTCGCCAGCAATTGCCTGCGCAATGGCATCCTGCCGCTGGTCCTGGGGGAAGCGCAAATAGCGGCGATCGCCGACTGGGTGGCCGGAGGCCCGCAGCAAAACCGGGTGCTGATCGACCTGCCGGCCCAGCAGGTGCAGGCCGGCGGACAGGTGTACGTCTTCGAGATCGAGCCGGGCGCCAGGCGCATGCTGGTGGAAGGTCTGGACGCCATAGCCCTGACCCAGACCCGCTGGAGCGTCATCGAGACTTTCCACCAGCAGCGGCGCGAGTTGCGCCCATGGTTGTACTGATCCGGTAGTGCGGGGTGGATAGCCGGGCGGGTCAATCGCTATCGGGGCCGCAGCTGGACCTGTCTTGAAAGCCGGTTTACTCTTCCCGCACGCCTGCCCGGCGAGCGCTTCTTCACGAACTTCATGCGCGCCCGGGCGGGAAAACTGCTGGCTACGCTGACGGGCGAACTCGCCTGCATCTGCTGCGGTTTACAGGAGAGGGCAGGGTATGACGGCAATAGACAAGGCAGCGATTCTGGCGCGGTACCAGGCCGAACGTGACAAGCGGCTGCGCGACGACGGCAATGGCCAATATATCGAGATTGCCGGTCAGTATGCCCACTACCTCGAAGACCCCTATACCCCGGTGACGCCGCGGCCACCGGTGACCGACCACGTGACCTTCGCCATGGTCGGTGGCGG
>JBFZEF010000327.1:0-9754 GCA_041307045.1 Halioglobus sp. | reverse complement strand
GGCGCAAGGCGGGTCTGCCGGTGGAAAAAGGTGTGCAGCGAGGAGTACACAACTTGCGCCATACGTTTGGACGGCGATTGCGGGGAGTAGGAGTTCCATTGGAAACCCGCAAGCTGTTACTCGGTCATGCGAGTGGGGACATCACCACCCACTACTCGGCAGCAGAGATCAGCGAATTGATCGCTGCAGTCGACAAAATCGCCGACCGGGGAGTCGCCCAGACGCCGACGCTGACCCTCATATCAATGAAAAGAGGGATTGTCGGCAAGGTGTCGGAAAAAGAAAAAGGGTTAGCAGCGACTAACTGCTAACCCCTTGTATTTGGTGGGCCGTGATGGATTCGAACCATCGACCAATTGGTTAAAAGCCAACTGCTCTACCAACTGAGCTAACGGCCCCGGAAGGAGCTGCGTATGGTACGGATTTAGCCCGAAAACTCAAGTCCCCGAAGCCCCCAAAACCGCTTTTTCGCTCATGGGGCGGCCAGCAAGCGGCCTTTAACGGTAGCGGGTCGGGTCGGCTACCCCGGCGTCGATGAAGCCCTGCCGGCGCAGGCGGCAACTGTCGCACCTGCCGCAGGCAAGGCCCTCGGGGGTGGCCTGGTAGCAGGAAACGGTCAGCGAATAGTCCACTCCCAGTGCCAGCCCGGCCCTGATGATCTCGCCCTTGCCCATGGACATGAGCGGGGTATGTATCGTCAGGGGATGGCCTTCCACCCCTGCCCGCGTGGCCAGGTTGGCCATGGTTTCGAACGCGGCGATGTATTCGGGACGACAATCGGGGTAGCCGGAGTAATCCACGGCGTTGACCCCGATGAAGATGTCGCTGGACCCGAGCACCTCGGCCCAGCCCAGGGCAATCGACAGGAATACGGTGTTGCGGGCAGGGACATAGGTGACGGGAATTCCCTCGGTGGCCTGCTCCGGCACCGCAATCGCCATGTCGGTGAGCGCCGAGCCGCCGATGCTGTCGAGGTTGAGCCTGACGACCTTGTGCTCCACATCTCCCAGTACCGCCGATACCCGCTCGGCTGCGTGTAATTCCGCCCGGTGGCGCTGGCCGTAGTCGAAGCTCAGGGTATAGCAGGCAAAGCCCGCGGCCTTGGCCATAGCCAGGACAGTGGTTGAATCCAGCCCACCGGAGGTGAGCACTACCGCGCGCGCTGGCTCAGCCATAATCGTCAGTGCCCCGGCGCATCGTTCCACAGCAGCTTGTGCAACTGCAGCTGCAGGCGTACCGGCAGTTTGTCCGCCAGTATCCACTCCGCCAGTTCCCGCCCTGAAAGCTGGCCATGGCTGGGAGAGAACAGCACATCCGATACGCGGCTGGCCAGCTGGTATTCGTCCAGCTTGAAGCGGGCCCAGTCATAGTCCGCCCGATCACAGATGACGAACTTCACCTGGTCACGGGGTGTCAGCAGGGGGATATTGGAGTAGTCGTTGCGGGCCATCTCGCCGGAGGCCGGGGTCTTCAGGTCCAGCACCTTGCTCACCCGCTCGTCCACCCCGGCAACGGTCATGGCGCCGCCGGTCTCCAGGGATACCTCGTAGCCCCTATCGCACAGTGCAGTTAACAGGGGCAGGCAGTTCTTCTGGGCCAGGGGCTCGCCCCCTGTCACCGTCACATAGCGCGGTGAATAACCGGCCACACGACGGACAATATCCCCGGTGCTGAACAATTCGCCGCCGCTGAAGGCGTACGCGGTGTCACAGTAAACACAGCGCAACGGGCACCCGGTGAGGCGCACGAACACGGTAGGAAGGCCCACGGTGCGAGACTCGCCCTGGAGGGAATAAAAAATCTCGGTGATACGCAGGACGTCGGGAGCGTGTGGCTGCGGGTTCGCTTGATGCGCTGAACCGGACATGGACAATCAACCTACTTGAGAACCCGCCGGGCAAGCGCTCAGCAGGTCTCGTAGTTGAATTCCCGGGCCAGCTTGACTGCGGAACTGTTGGTGGAACCGTAACGGCTGATGACCTGGTCCAGGTATTCCTTGGCCTTTTCCCGGTTGCCCTTCATGCACTGCACCTTGCCGAGTTTGTACAGGGCATCGGGCGCCTTGCTGTTATTCGGGTATTGGCTCAGCAGCATGGTAAACGCCTGCCTGGAGGATTCGAGGTCGGGCGGTTGTACCACCAGGTACAACTCTCCCAACCAGTAGTAGGCGTTCGGTGCGTACATACCCGCCGGATAATTGCGCTGGAACTGCTGGAAAGCCGCCACTGCCTGGTCGAACTTCTGGGACCGCACCAGGGAATACGCCGCTTCATAGGCCTCGGCCTCACCCGGCTGGGCAGCCGCGGGGGCAACGGCGACAGCACCGGGCGGGGTCGCAAGGGCTGCAGCAGGGGAGGAAGCCGGATTGGATGCGGCGTCCACCGGGGCAGTTGCCGAGGCCGGAACAGCAGGCGCAGCCGCGGCGGCGCCACCAGCCGCTGCGCCGCCCAGCCGCCTGTCCAGATCAACATAGCGCTGGAGGCTCTGCTCCTGCAGCATGCGCAATTCGTTGGCCTGCTCTTCCAACCTGCCATTGATGAGCATGATCTGCTGCTGCAGCTGCTGGATCTGCATGAACAGTGCACCCAGGTTCTGGTCCTGTGGTTGCTGCATCACTGGCTGGGCTGCAACGGGGGCAGTGGCCGGCGCTACGGCATTCACAGGGGCCGGTGCAGGCGCATACGCGGGTACACCGGGTGCCCCTGCCGCAGGGGCGGCGGGTGCCGGTGCCGCGGGTGCGGGCGGTGTGCTGGCACCGAAGCTGGTTGTCGGGTAGGCCTGGGTTCCCCGGGGGGCATAGGGGTCATCCGGAGCGACCTGGGCAAGCTCAGCTCGCTTGGTTTCCTGGTCGACATAGTCCACCGCCCATGTGGCAACGGCGAATGAACCGGTCACCAGGGCCAGCCCTACCGCGGCAAGCGTTTTATCCAGGGATTGCATACTCGTATTACTAATTGACTACAACCAGTTCCACCCGGCGGTTCTGCGCCCAACTGGCTTCGTCGGAACCAAAAGCGACCGGGCGCTCTTCACCGTAGCTGATCGCCTCGATGCGGAAGTTCGCGATACCGTTCAGGACCATGTAGTCACGCACTGAATTGGCGCGACGCTCGCCCAGTGCCAGGTTGTACTCACGGGTGCCGCGCTCGTCGGTGTGACCTTCAAGCCGAACGGTGCTGTTGGTGGTTTTCAGCACGGCAATGTGGGCATCCAGGGCAGCGATGGCTTCCGGCGTGAGGTTGGAGCTGTCAAAGGCGAAGTAAAATACATTGCCGTAGGCCGCGGCGGCGTCCATCAGGCGCTGCCGCTCCGCATCGGTGCCGTAAGCTGATCCTGCGGCGGCTTCCTGTGCGGCCCTGGCGGCGGCAGCCGCAGCGGCAGCCGCGGCATCTTCATCTTCCTTGGTGTCGCTGCCGGAGCAGGCGACCAGGAAAGCCGCGCTCAGCAGCAGGGCAACAAGCTTACCGACAACAGATACGTGTTTCATTTTCACTTCCTATAGCACTGGGTTAACGATCAAACGGGTTTAAACAACGCGCCAACTGCTTCACTTGGCAGTTAAAAAGGGCGACCAGGCGGGCTCGCGTACATCGCCCTCCTGCCCGGGAAGCCGGAATTTCGCCCCGCCGTCCACAGAAACAGCAGCCAGTATGCCCCGGTCCCCAAATTTCGTGGCGTACAATACCATAGAGCCATTGGGCGCGATACTGGGACTTTCATCCAGTGCGGTGGAGGTGAGCACCTGGAGGCGGTTGGTGACCAGGTCGAGCAGGGCTATGTTGAAGTTCCCGTCCTTCTGGTGCACCAGCACCACGTTGCGGCCGTCCTGGGCCACCCTGGCCCGGGCGTTATAGGTGCCTTCAAAGGTAATGCGTTTGGTAGCCCCGGAACCCATCTCATAGCGATAGATTTGCGGCCTGCCCCCGCGGTCGGAGGTAAACAGCAGGGTTTTGCCATCCGGCATCCAGGCGGGCTCGGTCTCAATCGCATAGTTGTTGGTGATATTGGTCAGCTGCCGGGTCGCCAGGTCCATCAGGTAAATATCCGGGTTGCCATCTTTCGACAGCACCATCGCCATCGTTCTGCCATCAGGGGACCAGGCGGGGGCGCTGTTCAGGCCTTTAAAATTCGTCAGCTGCTCACGCGCGCCCGTGGCGAGATCCTGCCGAAAGATCGCCGGACGGCCGGTTTCAAAGGAAACGTAGGCTATCTGTTTCGCGTCCGGCGACCAGGCCGGCGCCAGCAGGGGTTCGCGCGACTCCAGCAGGACCACGGGGCGCGCCCCGTCGGAATCGGACATGACTAGGCGGTAGGAATTCTTGCCGCCCGCCGCGCCGCGAATGACCGAGACGTAGAGAATGCGGGTGGCGAATGCGCCGCGCACACCGGTGAGATGTTCGTAGATCTTGTCCGCCACCCTGTGGCCGAGCATGCGGGCGTCACTGGCGGGGCCCGCTTCCATCCCGGAGAAAACGCGGGCCTGGCGCAATACATCGAACAGTTCGTAGTCAACACGCAAGCCGTTATTGGGCGTGGGTGAGGCTTTGCCAATCAGCAGGTACTCGGTTTCCAGCGCGCGCCAGTCCTTGTAGAAAACTTCATCCTGGGTGCTGGGAAAGCCCAGCATGTCGGCGCGGGCTACCGGTGCAAACTGGCCGCTGCGCAACATGTCCGACTCGATCACCAGCGCCACATCCTCCGGCGCGACCCCCTGACCCTGCCAGGCCAGTGGCACCACGGCGATGGCGGTGGGGTTGTCCGCACCCTGGGTGATTTCGATGGTAAGGTCAGCCCGGACGACACCCGCGGCCAGTACCAGCACGAGATTCAACAATGCAACGGCAAGGGTTTTCATCAGTATCGCAAATCCTCTGGTCTGAACAGCAGGCGAAAGCGCCTGAATGATTGCTCGAACTCCCCGGGCGGGAGATTTTGTAACTCGGGGAAACTGCCCGCCTTCTTCACCGCGTTGATAGCCGACTGGTCAAAGGCGCTGTTGCCGCTGCTCTGGAGCACAGTGGCGCTCACCACCTCACCCGTGGGGATCAACTGGATGGAGAGGATAACTTCCATGCCATTGCGCGCGCTGGGCGGGCGGCTCCAGTAATTTATCACAGTCTGCTGGATCATTGCCGCGTAGCTGGCCGCCATTTCCGATGAGGTAACGGCAGCCGCGGCCGCACCCTCCTCCTCCGCCACCGCCCGGGCCAGGTCCGCCCGGGTAAGTGCCGCCAGCTCTTCCTGGCTCATGCGCGGCGGCTCAGGCTCCGCCACGGCCGGTACTGGTTTGGCGGGTTCCGGTTTGGCCGCTTCCACCTTGGCCGGCGCCGGCTTGGTCGCAGGCTTGGGCGCAGGCTTGGTTACCGGTTTGGGTGTGGGTTTCGGCGCCGGCTTGGGCGTGGGCTTCGGTACGGGCTTGGGGGTTGGCTTGGGCACAGGCTTCGGTGCGGGCTTGGCCGCAGGCTTCGGCGCCGCCTTGGGCTTGGGCTTCAGATCACTGGCGTCGACCAGGCGTGCATTGATTACCTTTGGCGCCGGTTTCACGGTGATGACCTTGCTGGTCGAATCGACCCAATTGGCCGTGAGGGCAATTACCAACAGGGCGTGCAGCAACACACTCGCCAGCGCCGGCCGCACCACGATGCGCGGCACCACGGGCTTGGCGTAAATCGAGGTGGCGCTGCCTGTGCTCACTTCGGGTTCTCGGTCACCAGCCCCACGGAGGGCGCACCCGCTTCCTGTAACGCCACCATGACAGTCACCACATCGCCATAGGGCACCGCGCTGTCACCCCAGATCAACACCGGCTTCTTCGGGCTGCGGCGAATCACCGCGGCTACCCGGTCCTTGATGGTGGCCAGTGACAGCACCTGGTCTTCCTGGGAACCGACGTTGAGGAACAGCTGCCCGGCCTTATCGACCGAGACAATCAGGGGCTCACTGTCCTGGTTCTCCACCGGGTCGGCACTGGCCTCGGGCAGGTCGACCTGTACGCCCTGCATAAGCATGGGCGCCGTCACCATGAATATGATCAGCAGCACCAGCATCACGTCGATGTAGGGCACGACGTTGATCTCGGACATGGGCCGGCGCTTGTTGCCCCGGCGGGAGGGGGTGCTACCGGCCACCAGCAGCTGCTCCTGCTTTCTTCTCGCGCGAGCGCAGGGCGTAGGCCTGGCGCGACAGGATTCCGGAGAACTCGTCCACGAAGGTGTCGTAGCGATTGCCGAACACATCGACCCTGGCAGCCAGGCGGTTATAGGCCAGAACCGCCGGGATGGCCGCGAACAGGCCCATGGCCGTGGCTACCAGTGCCTCGGAAATCCCCGGCGCCACCGTGGCGAGGGTCGCCTGGGTGGCGTTGGCCAGGCCGCGGAAGGAGTGCATGATCCCCCATACGGTACCGAACAGCCCGATATAGGGGCTAGTGGAACCGACCGAGGCCAGGAAAGCGAGATGTCGCTCGAGCCGCTCATCCTCCCTCATCATCGCCACCCGCATGGCCCGCCGGGAGCCCTCGACCAGCGCTTCCGAATCCATGTCCGATTGCTGGGCCAGGCGGGAAAATTCCTTGAAACCCGCCCGGAATATGCTCTCCATGCCCAGTATCGGATGGCCCGAGGCGGCGTGCTCGTTGCCCTCCCGGTAGAGCTGGGCGAGATCGATCCCGGACCAGAAGCGCTCCTCGAACTGGTACATCTCATCGTGCGCGTTGCGAAAATAGATGAACCGCTGCACGATCATGTACCAGGACAGCATGGAGGCCAGGAATAGCAATGCCATCACCATTTGAACGGTGAAACTGGCGTGCAATACCAGGTCTATCAGACTTAATTGCTCTTCCAAGAACTACTCCCCTTTAGCTTACATGTTGTTGAACCTGCGCCTGGCGCAGCCTGGCGACCATATCCGCCGGCATCCGCCGCGGCTTGAACCCCGCCCTGTCGACGCAGGCGATGGTCACCTCGCCCTCGGCCAGGCTTTGCGCCCCGCGCCGGACAGCCTGGTGCATCAGCATGGACGCACCCCGCAGTTCGCGCACGGCCGCCGTCACGACCAGCTCGTCGTCGAGGGTCGCCGGGCGCAGATATTGCACGTTCATTTCGCGAACCACAAACATCAGGTCGTGATTGAAAATGTACTTTTTACCGAAACCCAGGCTACGCATGAGTTCGGTACGGGCGCGCTCCATGAATTTGAGGTAATTGACATAATAAACGATGCCGCCGGCATCCGTGTCCTCGATATAGACGCGTAAATCGAGGGAAAATTCCCTGCCAATCATGGAGCATCCCCGGCCTCGCCGAGGTCCAGCGCGAGGTTGCCGGCCTGGTCCGCGCCAGCGGGCCTGGGCAGGCCGAAGTGCAGGTAGGCATTGCGGGTGACCATCCTGCCCCGGGGCGTGCGTACCATGAACCCTTGCTGTATCAGATAGGGCTCCAGTACATCCTCGATAGTGCCGCGCTCTTCGGAAATGGCCGCTGCCAGGCTGTCGACGCCCACCGGCCCGCCGTCGAATTTTTCTATCATTGCCAGCAGCAGGCGCCGGTCCAGGTGATCAAAACCCAGTTGGTCCACGCTCAGCATGTCGAGGGCGCGATCGGCGACCTGGGCCGAGATATGGCCGTCGGCCTTCACCTCGGCGTAGTCGCGCACCCGGCGCAGCAGGCGGTTGGCGATGCGCGGCGTGCCGCGGGCGCGCCGGGCAATTTCGGCGGCCCCCGCCGGGTCGAGGCTGATGCCAAGGATGCCGGCAGAGCGCGCCACGATATGGGCGAGGTCCGCCACCTCGTAGAATTCGAGGCGCTGGACGATACCAAACCTGTCCCGCAGGGGCGAAGTGAGCAGGCCTGCCCGGGTGGTGGCGCCCACCAGGGTGAATGGCGGCAGTTCCAGCTTGATCGAGCGGGCGGCGGGGCCCTCACCGATCATGATATCCAGCTGGTAATCCTCCAGCGCCGGGTACAGCACTTCCTCCACCACGGGGCTGAGCCGGTGGATTTCGTCGATGAACAGTACATCCCCGGGCTCGAGATTGGTCATCAACGCGGCGATATCCCCCGCCTTCTCCAGCACCGGCCCGGATGTGGTCTTGAGAGACACGCCCATTTCATTGGCGATGATGCTGGCCAGGGTGGTTTTGCCCAGCCCGGGCGGCCCGAAAATGAGCGTGTGGTCCAGCGGCTCACCGCGGGCGCGCGCGGCCTGCAGGAAGATGGCCATCTGCTCGCGCACCACTTTCTGGCCAACGTATTCCTCCAGCGTCCGCGGCCGGATAGCCCGGTCGATGATATCTTCCCGCGGAGTCTGGGCTGTAGGCGCAATCAGGCGATCCGTCTCAATCATGCCTGGATCCTCAAGCCTTCACCGTTGCCTTGAGGGCCCGCCGAATCAGGTCCTCGCTGCTGGTCACGCTGTCATCATTCACCGCCACCACCATCCGGCTGGCCTCCTGGGGCTTGTAGCCCAGGGCGATAAGGGCGCCCTCCGCGTCCGCGACAATATCGTTGAAGGGTTCCGCCGTTTCTCCCCCCGCCACCGCGCCCGGTGCACTGCCGCCGGCACCGCTCCAGTCTTTCAGCTTGTCGCGCATTTCCACCAGCAGCCGCTCCGCGGTTTTCCTGCCCACTCCGGGCAGGGCTACCAGCGACGACATGTCATCGCGCTGCACACAGCGGGCGAAACTGCCGGCGTCCATGCCCGAGAGAATGGTGAGCGCAAGCTTCGGTCCCACTCCGCTCACTTTTATCAGCTGGCGGAACAGGCGCCGATCGCGGTCGTCGATAAATCCATAGAGCAGCTGGGCATCCTCACGCACGACGAAATGGGTCGCCAGGAACACCTCTGCCCCGAGCGGCGGCAACTGGAACAGCGTTGTCATCGGTACCTGGATTTCATAACCCACACCGCCCACTTCCACCAGGATATCGGGGGGCTGCTTGTGCACCAGGGTGCCTCGTATCGTGCCTATCATCGGGTTTGCCCTGTCAGCGCAATCGGCGCCGGCGTATGGATTTGGCGCCGGCCATGTTTATCAGGCTCTGCCGGGTATGCGCATGGCACAGCGCCGCTGCCAGGGCATCGGCCGCATCTTCCTGGGGCTCGGCGGCAAGTTTCAACAAGGTCTTCACCATGTGCTGCACCTGGGACTTATCCGCCGCCCCCGTGCCCACCACCGACTGCTTGATCTGGCGTGCGGAGTACTCCGCCACCTGCATATCGCGGGTCACGCAGGCGACAATGGCCGCCCCTCTTGCCTGGCCCAGCTTGAGGGCTGAACCCGGGCTCTTGGCCAGGAATACCTGCTCTATCGCCAGCTCCCGGGGGCCGTGCAATTCCACCAGTTCAGTGACGCTGGCATAGATGATCCGGAGTCGCTCGGGCAGGTCTGCCTCGGGTAAGCGAATCACGCCACTTGTGACGTATTCGCTGCGCCCAGAGACGTAATTGATTATGCCGAAGCCGGTTTTGCGGGAACCGGGGTCAATCCCCAGGATGAGCGTCATGCAGTTGTCCGCGGGATGCGTAAGCTGCACATTATGTACAAACTTACAGTATTTATCAGCATCGGCAGCCGCGAAAGTCTTCCCTCTATATATAGGATATAGGTGATGGCGCTACATCACTGCTTGTCCGCCTCTTCCCGGGTCTGGCGCAGGCGGATATTCAATTCGCGCAGCTGGTGCTGGCTCACATCGCCCGGGGCATCGGTCAGCAGGCAATGGGCCGTCTGGGTTTTGGGGAAGGCAATCAC
>JBFZEF010000326.1:0-3717 GCA_041307045.1 Halioglobus sp. | reverse complement strand
GCGCCCACCGCATCGACCACCTGGGGAATCAGCAGGGTGGTGGGCACGGCGCCGGTGTGGCCGCCGCCCTCCCCGCCCTGCACGGTCACCACGTCGGCCCCCAGCTCCACGGCCTTGATGGCGTGCTTGGGCAGGCCCACGGTGGGCATGCAGATAACGCCGGCATCTTTCAGCTTGCGGATCATGTCGGGGCCGGGTGAGCGGGAGTAGCTCACCGCCCGCACCCCGTGGCGGATCACCAGGTCGACGATGGCCGCCGCGTTGGGCTGGTACATGTGGAAGTTGACGCCGAAGGGCGCGCCGGTAAGTTCCTTCACCCGCAGGATATCCCGCTCGATCTCCGCGGGCGGGATGGTGGCGCCGGCGAGAAAGCCGAAGGCCCCAGCGTTGCAGCTGCCCGCCACCAGCTTCGGGTCGGCCACCCAGCCCATCGCGGTCTGCACGATGGGATACCTGCAGCCCAGCATGTCCGTGAGGCGCGTCTGCAGCATGTCAGCTGCCCGCCCCGGTGCGATCGCCCGGCGGGTTGTCCTTGATCTGCTGGGCGCGCTGGTTGTGCGGGTCCAGGGCCGCGATGATCGCCAGCTGATCCGCCGTGGGCGCGGGGGTCAGCGGCACCTGGGCCGGCACCTCCAGCTCGAAACCCGTGTTGTCCCTCACTTGTTGCAGCGTGATGCCCGGGTGCAGGGACAACAGGCGCATGCGGTGGTCGGCGCCGCCGAAGTCCATGACACACAGGTCGGTCACCACCAGGCGGATATCCACATCGTCGAGCGCATGCCCCCTCGGCAGCCGCGCCGGGTTGTAACCGATCGAGGACACGAAATCGCACTCTCCCTCCACGAACACCTTGCGGTTGTGAGCCGGCACGAAAAAGCTGTTGGGATGGGAGATGGAATTGCCGGGGAAACCCCGGGCGCCCAGCATCATGACCTTCGGCTGCCGGTAGCTGCCACCCAGGGCCGAGGTATTGGACTGGCCGAAGCGGTCGATCTGGCTGGGGCCGAGCATGGCGTGGCGGCGCCCGCTCCAGACATTGTCAAAAATCCTGGAGAAGCCCATCCAGGTCTCGTTGGCCGGCACGAAATCGCCACCGCGCGCACCCAGCGGGTTGGGTTCGCTCAGCAGCCAGGCCTCCGAGTCCGTCATCATCAGGTCCGGGTTGAAGGTTTTCATCGCCAGGCTGGCGGCCAGGCGCGGGATCACGCCGATGCCGGTGGCGAGCACTTCACCGTCGTGGCGAAAGGCCTCCGCGGCGGCCGCGATGCACAGTTCCGCGAGGGTGTAATTGAGGGTGTTGCCGCTTGCTGTATTGCTCATCTGGATCTGGTCTCCGTGGCGCCTGTTCCGGGGCAGCTCAGTAGGTAGGCAGGGCGAGGGCGCGAATCGCGTCGAGGCCCCCGACATTGCGCTGGTATTCCTGCTCGGAAGCACCCAAGTACTGGTCCAGGTAGGCCGCGATGCCAGCCTCCGCCGCGCTGGCGGTGTAGGCCCTGAAATGCGCCACGTCGAAGCCGTACAGCGGGCTGCAGGAGGTGGGATGGGCGCCGCCGGGAATGTGCACCACGCCGCTGGTGGCCGCGCGCTCCCAGAACACCAGGCGGGCCTGGGCCGGGTCGCGGAAGAAGTCCGCGTCCACCAGTTCATCGCAGGAGACGAATGTCTTGCTCGCGGCCCGGGCGTACCAGTCGTCCATGTAATGGTCCGGGCCGGCGATCTGGCAGACGCCGCGGGCGTCCGCCCGGTCCACGTGAATCAGCGCCGCGTCCAGCTTGAGCGCGGGCATGGCCACCCACTCCTTGTCGTCATAGGGGCTGTCGATCAGTTTGATAGCGGGATTCTGGCGGATGATGTCGGTGCCGAGCCCCACCTGGGTGGGGATAAAAGGCAGACCCCAGGCCGCAGCCCGCAGGCCGAGCAGCAACATGCCCTCGTCGATCTCCATCACCTCGATGGCGCCGGCCTGGCGCGCCTGGCGGAAGTAGGGTTCCAGCGGGATGAAGTCCAGCGAGACGAAAGCGAACACCAGCTTTTTCACCCTGCCGGCCGCGCACAGCATGCCCACGTCGGCGCCGCCGTAGGACACCAGGGTCAAATCCTTCAGGTCGGAGCGCAGGATCTCCCGTACCAGGGCCATGGGCTTGCGCCGCGGGCCCCAGCCGCCGATGCCGATCGTCATGCCGTCCTGCAGTTGCGCCACTACCTGCGCCGCTGTCATCTGCTTGTCCATTTAACTGCTTCCCATTCAGCCGACTATCCGCGCCATGCGGTAATCGTGTTTCACGAAATTCACGCCCAGGGTGCTCTCGGTGCGCCGCACCCCTTCGATGCTGCCGATGTGCGTGTGCACGAAGCGCGCCAGGTGCTCGGTGTTGCGCACCATGGTGATCGCCAGCAGGTCCGAGCGGCCCAGCATCACGCCGACAAAGCCCAGTTCCGGCACCGCCGCCAGGGCGGTTGCCACGGCCCGGGTGCGGCTGCTGCGCTCCACCTCGATCCAGATATAGGCCAGCAGGGCGTCGCCGAAGCGGTCGATATTGGTCACGGCGGTCAGGCGGATCAGCTTGTCCTCCTCCATCCGCTTGATGCGGGCCCGCACCGTGCCCTCGGTCACGCCCAGCTCGCCCGCAATCTGGCCGTTGCCCAGGCGCGCATCCCGGGACAGCCGGGTCACTATACCCTTATCCACCTCGTCCAGCCGGCGCCGCGACGCCAGCGCACCCGGCGCGGAGCCAGCGGTGAAAAACACGGCTTCCGAGAGGGATTCGTCGTGGAAAGGCACCCAGTCCGGCTGGTTCTTGAGTACATCCAGCGCCAGCGCGGGAGTCAGGCGCCGCACCCCGGGCACCGCGGCCAGGCGCTGCCCCACCAGCTCACTGAGCGCCGCCTGGTCCTCGCTCACCACCAGCACCTCGATGTCCTGGGCGCCGACCACCACGTTGACGGAAAACACCTCGGGAAAGCGGGCGAGGTCCCGCGCCACCGCTTCCGGCGAGCGCGCCTCCACCTGCACGCCGATGGCCAGCAACATGCCGAAGCCCGCGGCCTCAATGTCGGTCACCGCCACCACCCGCATCGTGTTGGAATCCTCCAGCCGCCGCACCCGGGCCCGCACGGTGTTCTCGGTCACTCCCAGCGCCCGGGCGATGGCCCGGTAGGGCTTCCTGCCGTCGCCGCGCAGCAGGGCGATGATCGCCTGGTCCATGTCGTCGAGGGCGATCATGGAGGCCGCGGCGGCGGGCAGCGCGCTCACGGCGTTTCGCCCGCGGCCAGCTGGCGCAGTTCGGTCTTGAGCACCTTGCCGCCGGCATTGATGGGAAAGGCATCGAGGAAGCGCACCGAGCGCGGCACCTTGTAGTTCGCCATATTGGCCCGGCTCCACTCGATGACCGCCGCCTCGTCCAGCTCCGCCCCCGGAGCCGGCACGATATAGGCCCGGGCGACCTCGCCCAGGCGCTCGTCCGGCACCCCGATCACCGCCGCGCGGGCCACCCCGGGCATGCTGCAGAGGCTGTTCTCGATCTCCGCCGGGTAGCAGTTGAAGCCGCCGACGATAAACATGTCCTTGATGCGGTCGGTGATACGGATATAGCCGTCCGCATCCATCACGCCCACGTCGCCGGTCCTGAGCCAGCCGTCCGGGGTGATGGTGCGGGCGGTTTCCTCGGGGTTATCCAGGTAGCCGCGCATCACGTTGAAGCCCCGGCACCAGATCTC
>JBFZEF010000325.1:0-6077 GCA_041307045.1 Halioglobus sp. | reverse complement strand
GCGCCCATAAGGCTCTGGCGCAGGCGGAAGAACACTCTCTTGTGAATCGCAGTCATGGGGAGTTCTCGTGGTCGAAGTCGGCGTTTAATTATAGACCTGGAACAGGTACTGCAGCACTACGATGGGAGTCAATCGGGGTCGTCTTCACGGTTTTTGCGCGTCACCGTCAGCCAGTCCAGCACCACCCCGGCGCCCGGGGTGAAGCGGGCGACCCGATAGACCACCTTGAGCAGATCGGGCCGCTGGCGCACGCGCAGCTCCCTGGAGCGCGGTATAAACCAGGCGGCAATCCCCACCCGCAGCAGGGCCGAGGTGGCGAAGATCAGCACCACCGAGTGCTGCAGTTGCCAGCTCTCGGGCAGCAGGGCCAGCAAGTGGGGGAGGGCGCCGGCCAGGTAGCCTCCCAGCAGCGCGCCGAAAAACACGCCGATGGCGCTGAGGGAAGATTGCACCGCGGCGTAGCTGGCGAAGTCGGCCCGGGCCGGGCGCAGGTCGTAGAGGTAGTTGGAGGTGCTCAGGCTGAAGCCGCCCCAGGCCAGCCCGGACACCACCTGCACGCCCAGCAGGTAGTAGAAGTCATCGGAGAACAGCCACAGGGCGGGCAGCACCGGCAGCACGCAGCAGCTGGTGACCATGACCAGGCGGTTACCCCAGCGATCGCAGACATAGCCCCAGCTGGAGAGGGTAAAAAACTGGGTGAGGATGGAGGCGCCGATGTTGGCGGTAAATTGCCAGTAGCTGTAACCGAGGTCGTTCAGCATGTAGACGCTGAAAAAGGGCCCGGAGATGCCCACCGCACCCTGCATCGCGGCGAAGAACAGGCTGTATTCCCGGAACGCACGGTCGTGAAAGGATTCGCGCACACGCCCCAGGGTGTCCACGAAAGTGGCCCCGCCGGGAACATGGTGCTGGTCCGGGTCATGCATCAGTTGCAGCTGCCGGGCGGAGATGCCCCGGCCCGCGGTGGCCAGCAGGAACAGCAGGAAAAACCCCAGCCAGGCCAGTTCGAAGCGGTCGAACCAGCCCAGCAGGGCGCCGCCGCAGGCGAAGACGGCGAAGCTGGTAATCATGGTCAGGCGGGTGCGCCCGGCGAAGAAGGCCCCGCGCCGGCGGGCGGGTACCACGCTGCCCATCCAGCTGCGCCACTGGGGCTGCACGAAGTTGGCGCAGGCGTGGTGGACCACGGCCAGGCCGATCAGCCAGGCCACGCTGTCGGCGGGCCGCAGCAGTGCCAGCAGCGCCATGCCGACCACGGTCATGGCCTGCAACACCACGCCGGCGACGATGGCGTGGCGCCGGTTGAAATGTGAACACAGCCATACGGACAGCAGCTGGAAGACAGCACCCGCCAACTGCGGGAGTGCCGCGAGCAGGCCCATTTGCGGCAGGCTGGCGCGCAGGAAAATGGCAAATGCGCCGATGTAGTTGTCGCAGATACCGGTCATCGCCGCACTGGCAACGGCCTCCTTGCGGGAAACCGACAGTGTCTGTCTCAACCAGGTATTGCGGCGATTTGTTTCAGTCTTTTTCACACTCAGGGGGCGGCGGCATTCGGAATGGATGGATTATGCCCTATAGTGGCGGCCGCTGAACCGGGAATAAGCCACAGGCAGGCCATCGTGGCGCTTTGAAGGCTTTTTCCTGCAAGTGATAGAGACGTTTTACTGTACGAGGTGCGAAGTGAAAAAGAGCTACCTGGTTGCCGCCCACACGCTACTGGCGCTGGTGGCGATCATGCTGTCTGCCCGCGGTTATGCCGCGTTTGCCACCACGGTGCCGGTCTCTGCGGAAACCGCCACCAATATCGCCCGCAGCCTGTTCCCCGTCTCGCTCAAGTCGGGTACCGACAATCTGTTTCTCACCAACCCCGCCGTGATCTTTATCGATGACAGGCGCATCGGCCTGCAGGCTCGCCTGCAGGTCTATGACCATCGCCCGGAGCAGGGCATCGCCATCAGCGAGGAAGCACAGGCGCAGGTGTCCGGCGAGGTGAGCTATGACCCGAAGACGCGGCAGATTCTGCTGTATGAGCCCAGGATAGACAAACTGGTCTTCGATAACGCCAGTGATCTGACCCGGCGGCTGCACGCCGCGGTGCTCGCGGCGTGGGCGGCACAGGTCACCAACCCCATCCGCTCGGAGCTGCCCCCTCACCCGTTTATTGCGCCCTTCAAGGAAGGCATCCAGGATGTGACCTACGACAAGCGCGGTATTTTTATCCAGGTCTGGTATCCCTAGGAGCCAGCCGTATGCCCTCGGCGTGCAGGGTGATTCGCCGTTGCCTGTAAAGAGCGCCCAGAGCCTGTTTGAACACTTTTTTGCTCACCCCGAAGCTGGCATGGATCGTCTCGGGGGGGCTCTTGTCGGTGAGAGGCAGGAACCCGTCAGCCGCCTCCAGGCGGTCGATGATGCTATCGGCGAGGCTATCCAGCCGGTCCTTGCTGAACCCCGGCTTTTCCAGTGACAGGTCGATTTTCCCGTCAGTCCGGATCTGTTTGATATAGCCGGTGACGCTTTGGCCTTTGCGCAGTTCCCGGAACAGCTCGTTGCCGTACAGGAGACCCCAGCTGCGATGGTCGATGATGGCCTTCACCCCCAGGTCGGTGCGATCTGCAATGAGCAGCGAGACTTCCTGGCCTGGGGCGAAGCCGCTGGCATCGTCCTTTACCCAGTAATCTATCCGGGTGGAGCCCGCCACCCTCTCCAGCTTGTCGAGGTAGATCTTCACCAGCACCCGGTCGCCCCTGCGCAGTGGATGCTGCTGCTCGGCGAAAGGAATGAACAGGTCCTTGGGTAAACCCCAGTCGGCGAAGGCGCCCAGCTGGTTGACGTCGACTATCTGGAGCCACGCCACCTCCCCCACCGCTGGCTGGCGGGTGTTGGCCGCCGGTATGCCTTCGCTGTGGCCTGGGTCTACCATGAGAATCCTGTTTTAGCTTCCAGCTGCGTTCGATGGAAGATTGTACGTGATCAGATCGCGGCACCCACCCGGCTTTAGAGGGAATAGTTCCATTGATCCAGTGCATGAATTAGGCGCGCCTACGCGCTACAATCGCCGCCTTCAAATCCTGCCCGCTGCCACGGAGACCAGAGGATGACACGTTTTATTGCTGCGCTGCTGGGGTTGCTCGCGTCCACAGCTGCTGTTGCCTCGGATCCGGCCGCCAAACCGCTGGACCTGACCGGACACTGGGTCGGATACGCCGCCATCCTTATCTTTTCCGTCGCCTATTTCCTGGTGATCCTGGAAGAGAAAATCCACCTGAGGAAATCCAAGCCGGTGCTGCTTGCGGCCGGCATCATCTGGGTTCTCATTGCCCTGGCATACAACGCCAACGGACTCACGCAGGAGGTCGAGAGCGCCATTCGCCACAACTTCCTCGAATATGGGGAGCTGTTTTTCTTCCTGCTGGTGGCGATGACCTATATCAACGCCATGATAGAGCGGGGCGTGTTCGATGAGTTACGCAACTGGCTGGTGTTGCAGGGCTTCAGCTATCGAGCGCTGTTCTGGATTACAGGAATCCTGGCTTTCTTCATATCGCCCGTCGCCGACAACCTCACCACGGCCCTGATTATGTGCGCCGTGATCCTGGCGGTGGGGCAGGATAACTCGAAATTCATCGCCATGGGCTGCATCAATATCGTGATCGGCGCCAACGCGGGGGGTGCTTTCAGTCCTTTTGGCGACATCACAACACTGATGGTATGGCAGAAGGGAATATTGCCCTTCTGGGCCTTTTTCGGCTTGTTTATCCCCGCTGTGGTGAATTTCCTGGTGCCGGCGCTGCTCATGCATTTTGCCCTGCCCGCGGGAAGGCCTGCCGCCCTTCACGGTGATGGCCGCTCCGCCCTCAAGCCCGGCGCACTGCCCATCATCGGCCTGTTTTTTCTCACCATTGTCACTGCGGTCAGCTTCCACAACTTCCTGCATCTGCCTCCCGTGTTCGGCATGATGCTGGGCCTGGGCTACCTGAAGTTCTTCGGTTTTTACCTGCGCAACAAGACCCATGCGTCCGCTACCGTCGAGAGCATGGACATGCCGCCCGGCAGTGACGCCCGCCAGAGCTTCGACGTGTTCGACCACATCGCCAAGTCCGAGTGGGACACCCTGTTCTTTTTCTACGGTGTGGTCATGGCGGTGGGCGGCCTGGGCTTCATCGGCTACCTGGGCATGGCCTCGGCCTATATTTACGGCGAGCTGGGTGCGACCACGGCGAATATCCTGGTGGGCCTGATGTCGGCGGTGGTGGATAACATCCCCGTGATGTTTGCCGTGCTCACCATGAACCCGGATATGTCGGAGCTGCAGTGGCTGCTGGTCACCCTGACCGCAGGGGTCGGCGGCAGCCTGCTGTCCATCGGCTCAGCGGCGGGCGTTGCCCTGATGGGCCAGGCGCGTGGGCATTACACGTTCTTCGGTCACCTGAAGTGGACGCCGGCGATTGCCCTGGGCTACTTCGCCAGTATCTACGTGCATTTCCTGGTCAATGGCTAGTGTTTGATGGCGGGCTCTGCCCCGCCGCCTGCCTTTGCGCCAGCAAGTGCTGGTATTCTCCGAAAGCTTCCCTGAAATAGCCGATCATTTCCCAGCCGTCCGGCAGCAGTTTCTTGTCCGCCAGGACGCAGATATTGAACTGGCCCGCATAGCTCCACACGGTAGTATTGAGGCCCAGGCCGTGGGCGATCATACCCATCGAGATCCAGTTCTTGAGTTTCATCGCACCCATGTACAGGGGCTCCCGTGGACCGGGCACGTTGGAAATCGCGGCATTGCCCCATACGCCGAACTTACCCTCCTTGTGCTTCACCACCCAGTCGAGCAGGCGGATGAATATCGGCGGCGTAATCTCGAGTATATTCGACAGGTCGGAACCTTCCGCCGCCACCAGGTGCTCCTTCATCACATTGCCGGCGTGAGCGGCGGCCTTGAGCCGGGCTTCAGGGTCAGCCAGGTGCACCGGCATCGCCAGGTAGTCGGTGGAGGTCTTGTTGCCGATCATGTCGTCCTGTTCCGGCGGCGGGCGCTTCGAGACAGGAATGGCGGCCACCAGCGGGCCCGTGTCAGGGTCATAGCCGCGGGTCTGCATGAATTTGCGGTAGGCCCCCGCCGCCGCGGCGACAAACAGGTCATTGATGGTGACGCCGAAACCCTTGCTGATGGCGCGGATATCATCCAGCGCGAGGGTGTCGAAAACAAAGGTCCTGCCGCGCCCCACCATGATATTGAAGGGCGAGTCCCGGGTGTCGCTGAACGCGCTGGGCGGCAGCTCCCGACCCGATTCCAGGTACTTCTTCTTCATCGCCCGGACATTGTCCATGCCCTGCTTGATTTTGGGCAGGCTGGTCATCCAGGTCCGGGGCAGGTCGATCAGGGCATGCAGCAGCAGTGACAGCTTGCCTGGCGTTTTTTCCGGTATCCACACCTCGCGCATCTCCGGTTCCGCGGCCTGGTGCGAGAGCGAGTAGATTTTTTGCAGCAGGCGGGCGGCGCCGGAGCCGTCGGTGTAGGCGTGGTGGACCAGGGTCACCAGGGCGACCTCGTTGTTCTGCAGCCCTTCCACCACCCAGCAAAGCCACAGGGGCTTGGTCATGTCCAGCGGCCAGGCGTAAACCTCGGACACCAGTTCGCAGAAGGCCTTGCGGTCGCCGGGCGCCGGGCAGGCGATGCGGCGCAGGTGGTAATCCAGGTCGAAATCCGGGTCGTCCACCCACACCGGGTGATGCAGGCCAAAGGGGACTTTCAGCGCCTTCCAGCGAAACATGGGCAGCAGGTGGAGGCGATCCGCGGTGCTCTTGCGGAACAGTTCATAGTTCCAGCCCCCCGGGATTTCCGCGGTATCCATGATCGAAATCTTGAGGGTGTGCATCACGGCCCCCGACTGTTCCTGGTGGAACAGGAAGGCGCTGACACCATCCATCCTGCGCATAGGGCTGCCTCCGCTTCTTATCTTTGTGGGAGCCTTTTCGGCGCCCTATAGTAGCGGGCCGCAGCCGCGCGGCGCTAGCCCTTGCTGCGGGTGTAGCCCGGAATCGGCGCAGTGATGTACTCCATATCCACCAGGCCCTGGTCCACA
>JBFZEF010000324.1:0-7305 GCA_041307045.1 Halioglobus sp. | reverse complement strand
TACCCAGGTGGGGGCCTGCCCGGGGCCCACCTGGTTGCCCAGCGGTCCGTTGAAATAAAGGACCTCACCGCCGCGGGAAGCCGCCAGGCGCTCGCGCAGCACCCCTGGGTAATCGGCACTGAAATAACGCCCCTCCGCGGTGCAGTTGGCTCCGCTCCAGCCTTTCACGGCACAGGCCTGGGCGAGCCCCGCGGCCTCTGCCGGGGGGTGCCAGCCCAGGGTCGCTTCCGGGTGGCTGGTCCACTGCACCAGCGTGGCTATGGCGCTGTCGTCATCGACCGCGTTCACCGTGATGACCTTGAGACGGTCGTCGGGAATAACCGGGTCGCGCTGGTCGCTCACGCCATAGCTGTGAATGCCCGAGGCGGTTGCCATGGTCGCCGGTTGCAGTGCCGCCACGGCATCCTCGGCGGCGAAGGCCAGTTGGTCCGCCAGCAGGGAGAACCACTCGTCATTGATACTGAAGGCCGTGTCGGGGCCGTGGTGATTGTGGGTAGCGGACACCAGGATGGGCGCTTCCTTCCATTCCTGCGGCAGGCGGCTCCTGATGCGCTCCACCATCGCGGCAATATCCGGTGAGAAGAATGAATAGGCGTCCGCCATCACCAGGATCGTTTTTTCATCTCGCAGGGATAAAGCCAGCGCCGTGGTCTTCAGGTCGTCATGCACCCAGGCCGAATCGTCGCGGCCGTTGCCCACGTCCACCTCGCCCTGGTCCCAGCGCTCGATAAATACACCCGGATCGTTCGGGTCGACCTCTCCCGGCTGCGACCAGCCCGGGGCGTCCGCCAGGTAGTCCCTGCCGCCGTTGACCGTCGGCAACATGCTGCGGCTGGCGGCGCCGGCCATCAACTGATCCGCCAACTGCGGCACAACGGGTGAGGCGTTACTGGAATTGTTGTCGCAGGCCTGCAACAGCCAGGCGCAACTGAGAACGGTGGCGAGGGCGAGTTTGATCTTCAAGGTCGGTTCTCCAGGTGTTTTTATTGTGTCAGTACGTTAGCAGTTACATCGGGCGCGCTCAAGCGCGAGCCGGATGGCTGCGCCCGCAACACTGCGTTCGTGATAAAGTGCGAACTGACTGGCAAGCGGGTGACACGCTCAAAAAAGCCATGGGTAGGATGCAGTCATGAAATCAGGTGTTGTGCGACTTCTGGTGATCGCTTTCAGCTTAGGGGCCACCGGGTCGCATGCGGCGCCGCTGGACGAACGATACCTCGAGCAATGCAAACAACAGGTCGGCCAGCGCTACGGTGCCGGGCACGAGGTCAAACTCGTCAGCATGCGTCGCTCCGGCAGCGGCGCCAGCGTAAAGGTGGCGGTCCGGCTCACTGACGAGCGAGAGAAAGCAGAGCATGTGGAATTTGTCACTTGCCGGGTAAGCCGCAAGGAATTGCCCGACTCCCGGGAGGCTGTCACACCATCAGGATCATGCCGTAACCTGCCAGAAATGCCACCGCAAGGTGCGGGGTGTAGCGCAGGTAACTGATAAACCCCAGCCCCTCTATTTTGCTCATCATCAGCACGCCGGCGGCGGAGCCGATGGCCAGCAGGGAACCGCCAACGCCCACACTGTAGGTGAAGCCAAGCCATTCCGTCAGCGACATATCCAGGTCCGATTTGAGCACCGCGGCGGTCAGGGGCACGTTATCGATAACAGCGGATACGCAACCGATCAGGAAATTGGCGATAGACGGTGAGAACGCGTGGTAGAGATCGGTGATGTAGCTCAGGGCACCTACTTCCTTCAGCATGCCGACCACCAGGAGAATGCCCAGAAAGAATAACAGCGTGTCGAATTCGATCTTGCGGATGTAGTCGATGATGGGTTGCTCCGAGTCCTCGCGGTTCATGAACTTCGCCAGTATGAATACCAGTGAAAGGCCGAATATGAAAACCAGCAGCGGCGGAACCGGCACGATCAGGTTGACCACCAGGGTGAGGATGATCGTGGCGATAAAAATGACCGCCACGCAGATATCGAAGCTGGAGGCGGTGGTTGCGACCCGCTCCATTTTCAGCCGGCCCTCAAAGCCCGGCAGCAGCATGGCGCATAACAGCAGGCAGGCTAACAGCCCGGGCGCGATCAGCGCGAACAGATCTCCGATGCCCACCTTGCCGGCGGTGAAAATCATCAGGGTGGTCACGTCTCCGGTGATCAGGGCGGCGCCGCCCGAGTTGATGGAAAAAACCGCCAGAACCGCCAGCTTGATGTTGCTTCTGGCGGGCAGTCGCAGCGACTGTATGAGTGCGGCCGTCACCAGTGTGGTAGTGATATTGTCGCAGAAGGAAGAAAAGGCGAAGCAGAAAATTGCCACAAAGGGCAGCAGGGCCTTCTGCGGCATATTCGATGGCAGTACCCGGTAGACCAGGGCCTCCACCATACCGTGCTGGTTGAGATAGGCCACGAACGTCATCGCGGCAAACAGGAACAGCCACAGTGAGGCAATGTCGAGGATATTCTCCGAGAACGCGTGTTTCACCTCCTGGTGGTCGGCGCCCAGGGTGAACAGCAGGATCCAGCACAACGTCCCCAGGAAGAGGGTCGACTTCGCCTTGTTAAGGTGAATCACGTCTTCCAGCACGATAGCCAGAAACGCCAGCACTGCAAGACAGAGCAGTATCGCATTCAGCATGGTGTAGCCCTCAGCTTTTCCAGTGCCATCCTTGATGGCGCGCGATGGTAGCAGGGAATGCGCTCCCCGTGGCCTGTGATTTTTACCGGAGCGCGATATTGCGCAGGCCCCGCCACCTGCTTTCACGCAGCAGGTGTATTGGCTTCGAATGGGGGATTTTCTGTGTACTTATTCACAGATAGCTCTGCAGGAGGCTGTATTGCGGTTCCGATACTGCTATTAACGGGGCGGCATTGGGATTTTCAACGGGTGGTGTGGTGCAAAGCCTGGAAGCGACGGATTTATCGACATACAGCGCGGAAGAAACTCGCAGGGATATACCTGATGACCCTTTCCTGCTGCGGATGCAGGCCCAGTGCGACCGTATCCGGCGCTACCGGGACCAGGTGTTGCACGAACAGGGTCGGGCATTGACCTACGACGAGGCCGCGATGGAATGGATCGAGCGCTACGCCGAGGTTTTTGCCAGGAACCACGACAAACTCTGAACATGATCCCGCTAAAGCGCCTTGCCGCCTGCGCCAGCCTGGGCCTTTTTCTCGCCGCCTGCGGCGACTCCAATAACAACGGAGGCAATCAGCCCCCGGAGCCGCCCACTGAACCTGCCCTGATCTACTCCGCCGAGATACGGCGCACCGAGTACGGCATCCCGCACATCAAGGCCCGGGACTGGGGCAGTCTAGGTTATGGTTACGGCTACGCCTATTCCCAGGACAATTACTGCGTCACCATGCGCGAGATCGTGCTGGCCGCCGGCCGCTCTGCAGAGCTGATGGGCGGCGACGCGGACCAGGATCTTCTGTTCCGGTTCCTCAATGGCAGCAGCGAGGAGTTTCGCGCCAATTTCTACGACAAACAGCCGCAGTTTGCCAGGGACCTGGCGCAGGGCTATGCCGCGGGCATGAATCGTTACTTGCGCGATACCGGGCTGGAGAACCTGCCGGATGGCGACACCGGTTGTCGCAATGCCGGCTGGGTCTATGAAGTCGATGCAATCGACCTGATGCAGTACCTGCGGCGTATCGGCCTGGCGGGCAGCTCCGACCAGTCGATCGTCCGCAATGCGCTGCTAGCGGTGCAGGGTCCCGACTCGACGAACGCAATGGCGGCGAGCGGCCTGCTCGGGGTTGAGCCTTTCCCGGGCCGCGCCCTGGCAGATGCCGGCCAGGCCATGCGGCCCGGCGAGGTCGGCAGCAATGCCATCGCCCTGGGCGGGGACGCTACCCAGAACGGCGGTGGCCTGCTGCTGGGCAATCCGCACCAGCCCTGGAACGGCAGCGGGCGCTGGTACGAGGCTCACCTGACGATTCCCGGCGAATACGATGTGGCGGGAGCCTCCCTGCAGGGCCTGCCCTGGATCGGGATCGGTTTTACCAAGGATCTCGCCTGGACCCACACGGTTGATTACTCCACCCGCTTTACCTTGTACGAGTTGAAGCTCAATCCCGCAAATCCCATGCAGTATGAGTACGATGGGCAGTGGCGCGAAATTACCGGCAAGACCGTCGCGGTGAAGGTAAAAATGCCCGACGGCAGCATGGGCGAGCAGCAGAAAACCTTCTACAGCTCCCACTACGGCATGATTCTCGACCTGGGCGGGGTCAATCCCCTGCTGTCGGGCTGGCCCTTGTTCAATGGCTCGCTGCTGAGCATCCGCGATGCCAACCTGGACACCGGGACCCGATCGGCGCTGCAGTGGGTGCAAAAATCCCAGGCGCGCAATATGGACGAGTTTGCCGAGGCCCTGAAGGCTATCGGCAACCCGGTGTTTCACGAGTTCGCAGTGGACAGGCACGGCGATGCGTTTTACGGGCAGGTCACCGTGGTGCCGCATCTCACCCAGGACAAACTCGATCGCTGTGTAACCGGAGTGGGCTCACTGCTTGCCAGCGCCACCACCAACGCCATTATCGGCCTGGACGGCAGCACTTCCGAGTGCGAATGGGGCGCGGACGCGGACACCCCGGCCGGCACCGGCCTGTTCGGCTACGACGCCCGCCCGAAAATCTTCACCCGCGGCTACGTGGCCAACAGCAACAACAGCTACTGGCTGAGTGATGCCGGCAACCCGCTTACCGGGTATCCCGTGGTGCTGGGCTGGATGGGCCACGAGAACAAGCAGCAGTTCGAGCGCACCCGGATCAACCACCTGATGGTAGCGGCGCGACTGGCGGGTACCGACGGCCTCAGCGAGACGCCCCGGTTTGATATGGCGACGCTGCAGGACCTGATGTATTCCAACCGCGTCTACGGCGCCGAAATCGCCCTCGATGACACCCTGCAGATATGTGCGCAATACCTGGCGGATCCACCCGGCGATGCGGCGGAACCGACAATCCAGGCGCTGACGCGTACCTGCGATGTGCTGCGACAGTGGGACCGCAAGGTCGATCTGGACAGTCGTGGTGCCCAGGTATTCACCGAATACTGGGGCGGCATCCGGGACGAGTTGGGCAACGACTTCCAGAATGTCGTCGACAGCGCGCGCTTCTGGCGGGTGGACTTCGATCCCGCGGACCCGCTCAACACGCCGGCGGGAATCGACCTGGCGCAAGCGGAAAATCGCGCGACTGTCATCGCCGCGTTGTTGCGGGCGCATGAGCGGCTGACAGCAGCCGGGGTGGCGCTGGATGCGCCCTGGGGTGAGGTCCAGTTCCTCGAGCGGAACAACGAGCGCGTGCCCATCCACGGGGGGGACGGCAATATGGGTGTTTTCGGCGCCATCAGCGCCGGCCTGCAGGAAGGCGGCTACAGGAATCCCGGCTCAGGCAACTCCTATATCCAGACCGTAACCTGGGATGAGTCCGACTGCCCGATTGCCGATACCATCCTGACCCACTCCCAGAGCGTGCAGCCATCCTCGGTACACTACAGCGACCAGACCAAGCTGTATGCGGACAAGCGCTGGGTGAGGTTTCCCTTCTGCGAGGACGATATTGCGGCGCAGCAGATCGGCGAGACCCTGCTGCTGGAAGAATGAGCCGTCGCTGCCTAGGGCGCGGTCGCCCGAAACACCCACAACTTGTTGAGCACAAAGGCATACACCGGCACCAGCCCCACCGCCACCGCCAGGGACAGCCAGTTGGGGGCGCCCAGCAAATCTCGCATCAGCGCCAGCAGCAGGTAGCTCAGGGCCAGGCCCCCCAGGGAGCCCGCCACGAAGCGGGGCAATTGCCGCTGGTGCGATACATCCTCGGCCGCAACGCGGAACGAATAGCGCTGGTGGCCAAAATAGGAGATCGCCACGGCGGCCAGATAGCCCAGCAGGTTAGCGCCGTACAGATGGATATGGAGCGCGCTGATCAGGGCGACGATGTAGTGGGTGCAGGTGGCCGCCGCGCCGACCAGGGCAAAGCGCAGTACCTGGCCCGACAGGTCCCCGGGTTGTTGGTCGGCCACGGCCTAGGCCACGCCGTCCCCGGGCTCTGGCTCCCCCGCGGGGAACTGATACACCCGGTCGACCAGGTATACCGGGCGCTGCTTGACCTCGATAAACACCCGGCCCAGGTACTCCCCGATCACGCCGAGGCTGATCAGCTGGATGCCGCCGAGGAACAGCATCACCACCATCAGTGAGGCGTAGCCCGGAAGATCCACCCCGGCCACCAGCGTGCGAAGGATGAGGAAGCTGGCGTAGACGAAGGCCAGCAGGGAGACGATCAACCCCACGTAGGTCCATATCCGCAGCGGCACGGTAGAAAACGAGGTCAGCCCGTCGAGAGCAAAGTTCCAGAGCTTCCAGTAGCTCCATGCCGATTGCCCCGCGGCCCGGCCCGGGCGGTCATAGGTCACCGCAGTCGAGCTGAAGCCGACCCAGGCAAACAGGCCCTTCATGAAGCGGGTTCGCTCGGGCAGCTCCCGCACCCGGTCCACCACCCGCCGGTCCATCAGTCTGAAATCACCCGCATTCTCCGGCAGTGGTGTCGGCGCCAGTTTGTTGAAAATCCGGTAGAAACCACCGGCCGTGACGCGCTTGCCAAGGCTGTCCTGGTCGCGGGACTGCCTTACCCCGTAGACGACATCGAAGCCCTCCAGCCACTTGTCCAGCATCTGGCTGATGAGGGTGGGCGGGTCCTGCAGGTCCGCGTCGATCAGCACCACCACGTCCCCGCGGGATGCCTCAAGGCCGGCCGTGAGCGCGGCCTCCTTGCCAAAATTCCGCGACAGTTGCAGCACCCTGATCGCCGGGTTCACCCGGGCCGCCGCCAGCAGCCGATCCAGTGTGCGGTCGCGGCTGCCGTCATCGACACACACGATCTCCCACTCGGTCTCCATCGTCTCCAGGACGCCGATGACCTGTTGAAAGAACTGGTCGATCACCAACTCCTCGTTGTAAAACGGCGCCACCACGGAAATGAGCGGTTGCGCGTTCTCCCTGTTCGGGGTGCTGTTGTTCAAAGTGGCTCCTTGCTGTCAGTGATACGGCCCGACGTCCGCCGCCCGCCGCCCGGGCGCTTCGTGATGCCGGATCGCCGTCCATGGTCCACCCCGGAGCGCGTTATATCAAGTAGCCGCCCCCCGGCTAATTCTGCTTGGCAGCCGAACCCTGCTGCGGTATTTTCGCTCCCTCGAATCAGCCGCCGTATCACACACAAGAGAGCGCCAATTGAAAATCGAATCCGGTACCGTCGTCAGTTTTCACTACACCCTGCGCAATGAGGCCGGTACT
>JBFZEF010000323.1:0-6030 GCA_041307045.1 Halioglobus sp. | reverse complement strand
GAGCGGAATTCGGCCGCGGCGGGATCGAACAGGGCAATTCGGGTATTGGTGCCGCCCACATCGGCCACCAGCCTTGGGGCTTGCGAGGGCGGCGCGGGCATATCAGGGTACCGGCAGGATTTTCATTATATTGGTCGCTCCGGCCCGCCCCATAACCTCGCCACGAGTGAGCAGGATCGAGTCGTGTTTCTGCAGGTAACCGCCATCCAGCAGGAACTCGATGGCCCTTGCTTCAACACTGTCGGGGTCGAAGGCGCTGGCGTCGAAGAAAAGCGGGATGACACCCCGGCACAGGCAGAGCTTCTGCAGGGTCTGGCTGCGGTGGCTGAGGGCGAAAATCGGTAAGCCTGAACTGAGCCGCGACATAAGCAGCGGAGTTGTTCCTGACTCCGTGAGGCAGGCGATGCCGCGCACGTTGTGGTAGTGGTTAGCGGCGTAGATGGCGGACATGGCGATGGTTTCCTGGGCGCTGGCAAATTGCCGATCCAGGCGGTAACGAGACCTTCTCGTTATCGCCTGGCGCTCGGCGCCCAGGGCCGCGTCAGCCATGGCGGCAACCACCTCCACGGGGTACTTCCCCACGGCGGTCTCCGCCGACAGCATCACTGCATCGGTGCCGTCCAGCACCGCGTTCGCAACATCGAAAACCTCCGCCCGGGTCGGCATCGAATTGCTGATCATCGACTCCATCATCTGGGTCGCGGTTATAACCACCCGGTCCATTCTGCGTGCCCGGGCAATCAGCTCCTTCTGGATGCCGATCAACTGCGCATCCCCCACTTCGACCCCGAGATCGCCTCGGGCAACCATCACCCCTGCACAGGCCGTTATGATGCCGTCCAGGGTATTGTCATCGGCAACCACTTCCGCCCGCTCTATTTTGGCGATGATGGCTGGATTCAGCTGGTGCTCGGCCAGCAGGTCCGGGTCTGGAAGATGTCGGCTGCACTGGAAACGAATGAGACCGCCACGAAGTCCGGATTCACCTGCGCCAGGCTGCCGATATCGGTCAGATCCTTGGCGGTCAGGGCGGGCGCCGCCAGGCCCCCTCCCAGCCGGTTGATGCCCTTGCGTGAGCCGAGTTTGCCGCCCACCAGGACCGTGCAATCCACCGCGCTGGTATCCACATCATCCACCCGCAAGCGTATACGGCCGTCGTCCAGCAGCAGGATGTCACCGCGGTAGACGCTGCTGCACAGCTCCGGGTAATCCAGGCCAACCCCTCTGACATCGCCTTCGCCCTCACCGATGGCAAGATCGAGGCGAAAGCGATCGCCATTGCTGAGCTCCACCGAGTCCTGGCGGAAACTGCTGATGCGGATTTTCGGCCCCTGCAGATCGGCGAGTATGCCTACGTAGCGATCGGCAATGGCGGCCTGTTTGCGGATGCGCTGGGCAACAAGGGCGTGCTGCTCGGCGGTGCCATGGCTGAAGTTGAGGCGGAACACATTGACCCCCGCGCCGATGAGCCGGGCGATCATATCCGCCGATTCACTTGCCGGGCCGATGGTGGCCACTATCTTGGTCCGTCTGTTTGCTTTCAGTGCCACTTTGTCTGCCATGTGTCAGCGGGCTACATGATAACCCTATCGCGGAGTACTTCCAGTGCCGGGCCCGGGATAAAGCGCCGCCTTGCCATGGCGAATTTCAAGAGCTTGCCGCACTGCTCGCGGCAGGCCCCGCACCACCAGTGCGAAGGAGTTGTCTATCATGCGCTCGATCTCGCCCCCGGGTATGCTGCCAT
Source organism: Halioglobus sp. (assembly GCA_041307045.1). Classification (GTDB taxonomy): domain Bacteria; phylum Pseudomonadota; class Gammaproteobacteria; order Pseudomonadales; family Halieaceae; genus JARRPM01. Next base: position 4,286 of record JBFZEF010000323.1, on the reverse strand, counting down.
CGAGAATCACTGTATTCCAGTGCTGTTTGTTCATATGCCAGCCCGGTTTGACCGCGGGGAATATCTGCCGCAGGATGAGCGCCTCGCGGGGCTCGCATTTCAGGTTCATGCTCGCCGTGCCGCTGCGCTCCCCAAGGGTTGCGAACATTTTTTTGCCAATTTTCATCACCGCCACTTCCGGGCCGAAAGGGAAGTCCTCGTACGCCTCCGGTTTTGCGAGCAGGTAGCGCCTGGCCTGGAGTAATTGCATCGCAACTACGCGGCCTGCTCGCGCAGGTAGTGACAGACGATGTCCGGGAAGTCGGTGAACACGCCGTCGACCCCCACCTGCCCGAAAAAGATTTCGAGCAGTTCGCTGAAACTGGAAATTCCCGCCGGCAATTCGTCGCAGCGGAAGGTATAGGGATGCACCAGCAGGTCGAGGCTGTGGGCCCTGCTGGCCAGGTCGCTGAGCGCAATTGCGCCGCCAGCATCCCTGCCCAGGTAAATCTGGTTGATCCAGGGGCCTATGCCATCGGCGTAAGTCGCAACTTCAGCCAGACCCTCTGCGCTTTTCAGGTAGTTATAGTCCGAGTCGGTACCCATGCCCCAGCTGTTCTCGCCCAACAATTGAATGAGCGGTAGCGGGGTCCTGAGTTCGTGGCGCAGCCGCTGCAAGGTCGGGCCATCGAAGCACTGCAGGAACACCTGCCGGGGGCGGTCGGCATAGCCTTTTTCCGCGAGCACATCGAGGACGATAGCGGCCATGTCCATGCCCGCCTGCAGGTGCAGCCTGGGACCCTTGAGCTCGACATACAGGCCCGTGCTGCGGCCCCGGCTCCGATCCAGGCCGGCGATCAGGTCAATTTCCTCCGCCAGGGTTGGAATGCCGAACAGCCCCGGTTCGAGGGGAAACCGTCCCGGGTAAACGGCCACTTCCGCTCCACTTTCACTGCGCCTGCTGCGCTCGTGCAGCCGGAGCTGGCGCAGCTCTTCCAGCATGAAATCGATCGCGTAGAAGTGGCCATCCTCCCTTGCCCTGTCGGGGAAGCGGCGGGCAACGTCGGTGGTGTCATCCAGGTAGACATCGTGCAGGACCACTGGAACGCCGTCCCGGCTCAATACCACATCCTGCTCGATAAAGTCGGCCCCCATCGCATGGGCCATGGCCTTCGCCGCCAGTGTATGCTCCGGCAGATAGCCACTGGCGCCGCGGTGTGCGATGACTATGGGGCGGGCATTCACTGTATGAGGCATCTGGATGCTGTCCTGCATGAAAAAAGGGCGGGATACCAGCTCCGCGCCCTTTTCGTCATTACCGTATCATTCGACTGCCGTTACGGCAGGGAGGCTACCCAGGAACTGTCCTCAAACCACTTCGCCCGTATTTTGCCCAGAATACCGGTTTTCTCGTAAGCCCTGAGGTAGTTGTCGACCAGGTTGAAAAACTGTGGGTCGTTTCTGCTCACGGCGATTCCCACCGGCTCCACCGTCAGGGGTCGCTCAAGAGTGATGAGGCCGGCATCCGGGTAGCGCAACACCGAGAGCACGCAAACCGGCATATCCGCCACCAGCGCGTCGACTTTACCGTCCTTGACCATCGCCACGCCCTCATCGTAGTCGGACACCTCGATCAACTGGGCCTCAGGCGCCACTGCCTGTACGAAGGAGGCGCTGGTGGAACTTCTCAGGGCCGCCAGTTTGAGATCCTTGCGGTTGAAATCCTCGCTGGCCTCTATTTTGGCAAGCACTGAATCCTTGGTGAGAATCGACTTGCCCGACATCATATACGGGCCGACGAATGACACCATTTCGGTTCGCTCCGGGGTGATCGACAGCCCCGAGAGCACGATATCCACCTTGTCCTGTTCCAGTGCCGGCAATAACTCGCCAAAGGGCATCGGCACGATCTCCAGTTTGACCTTCATCGCATCCGCCAGGGCCTTGGCCACATCGACATCAAAGCCCATGAGGGCGCCCTCGCGATTGGTCATGGTCATGGGCGGCTGGTTGCCTGACATGCCGACTTTGAGTACCTTGAAGTCGATGACCCGGCGCAGGGTGTCGCCGGCCACTGCGTTCAGCGGAAGTGCCGCTGCCATGACCAACAGGCCACCAAGCAACAGGCGCTGGATGAGATTGGGCATAAAAATAACTCCTTTTTTGATGGGGTCGTGGCGGGAACAAGTCAGCGGCGACAGTTTAAGTCCGAACCCGGGATAAGCCAAAACCTTTTATAGCCTGGCGCATTGGATATGAGGGCAGTGGATGGTCAGCACATTTGAACGGATTATGATCGCCGTGCCTGCCCTGGCAGAGGCCGCGGCCAGCTACCGGCTACTGCTGGGGCTGGAACCTGCGCTGATGGAAGGGGAAGTGCCTTTGCGCGCCAGGTTTCAATTACCCAACACGAGCATCGAGCTGGTTGAATCCGCCGGCGAGGAAGCGCGGCTCCAGGGAATCGTGTTCGGCGCGGCGGGCGCCGGCGCATGCGATCAGCCGCTGGCCAATTCCCGGGGGCTGGATATCCGATTGTGCGCTCCCGGTGGTGGCGCACTGCCTGGTGCCGGGGCGAAGGAACCGGCTCCGGGAGGATTGCGGGTCGATCACCTGGTTTTACGTACCACCGATGCTAACGCTTGCGTCGACCTGTTCGGTCGCCGCCTGGGTATTCGCCTCGCGCTGGATAAAACGGTGCCCGAATGGGGTGGGCGTATGTTGTTTTTTCGCACGGGTAAACTCACTCTGGAAGTCATCGAGGCCCTGCAGGAGCGGCCTGCTGCCGACTATTTCTGGGGGATCGCCTTCCAGTGCGAGGATCTGGAGCGGACGGCCCTGGAACTGGCCCGGCGGGGGGTCAGCCTGTCAGGGATTCGGCCGGGCCGTAAACCCGGCAGCCTGGTGGCGACAGTGAAGAGTCACTGCCTGGGTATTCCGACCCTGTTCCTACAGCCGGTCTAGAGAACGCAGTGCCTGGCGTAGGTTTCGGCCTCCCTTGTGGACCATTCACTTTTCGGTTTGTCAGCCGTCGACTTGCACCAGCCCTCTGAGCCGACTTCGGTGCCATCGATCAGGCAGTGCCTGGTATAGGTGGCCAGATCGGAGCCACTCCACTCAGTCTTGGCTTGCGCCTTTTTGGCGGCACACCACTGTTCGCTGCCAGGCTCTTCGCTGCAGGCGGTCAATAACAGTATGCCGGCAATCACCAGAAGTCTTGTCATGGGCCTCTCCTGCATTTGGGCAATTGCGCCTTTGGCAATTATGGCATGCGGTGTTTGCTGCAACAATCTGTCGCGCCAGGCCGGGCCGCGCAGGCCGACTTCGGCTTTACTTGCCGGTGTTAAGGGAGATGTTATAGATTCCCGCCTCCCGCGAGGAATCCACAACCGCCGCCAGCGTCTTCACGGTGGACTTGTTGTGGGCCTTTATGACTACCGATGCCTTCGGGATTTCAGCCTTGATACGGCTGATATTGGCGCGTATCGACCGGGCGTCAACTCGCCTGTCCCGAATCCAGATTTCATCGGTGGCACTGATCTGGATGACGATATTCTTGGGGGCCTCGTTGGATGCGTCACTGCTGGTGGGCTTGTGCGCCACCTCAACCCCGCTTTCGCGCACAAATGATCCTGTCACGATAAAAAAGATGAGCATGATCATGACCACATCCAGCATGGGCGTTAGATCGATTCCTGCGGTTCCATCCACTTTGGGTGCGCGCGCCCTTTTGCGGTGCACACCGCGGTCATCCACACCCACGTGGTCGAGCCACATTTCCATACAAAAGACCCCCGGAGACCTGCCGCTGTCGATTACCCCGACCAGGAAAAACACACCGTCTGATACCGAGCGTAATTCAGGCAATCGGCTATTTGTAATCCACGCGGGGGCCGGTAAGAGCAGAGAATGCGCAAACCTTGATCGCAATCAAGAAAGTGGGGGCTGTAACTGCGGATCTCCTCCTCTGCGCCGGGGGACCCGCGCCTGGCTATTTTTTCACCTGCATCCTGATGGAACTCTCGGTGGCCTTGCCGTAGGGCGGGAGCAGGCCGCTGAGTTTGCCAAAGTCCACCCGGGTCTGGCGGTAAATGGATTTGGCGTGACTGAAGGTGCGAAATCCCTCGATGCCGTGATAGGACCCCATGCCGCTGGGTCCCACGCCACCGAAGGGCAGATCTTCCTGTGCGACATGCATGACGACGTCGTTGATGCACATGCCGCCGGAAATGGTGCGGGTTTCGGCCATGGTTTGCTCGGCGTCGTCAGCACCGAAATAGTAAACGGCCAGTGCCCGGGGCTTGGAGTTG
>JBFZEF010000322.1:0-9480 GCA_041307045.1 Halioglobus sp. | reverse complement strand
CTGCACCGCGATGGCCGCGTGCACCATGGCCTGCGGTCCACAATTATAGAACACCAGCTGGTCCCGCTCGGCGGCGGTCATGGCCTGCAGGCGCTGCCGCAGCAGTTCGGTCACCACCCCGTGGTAGCCGGCGCTGCCGTCGTCGGTGGCCACATGCACCGTGGCGACCTGGCGGCACTCCTCGAGGAAGTACAGGCGTTCGGCGCTGCGCGCCCCGGCGAAGATTTCGGCGTTGCCGAAGTCCCGGGCCACCTGGTAGACCGCCGCCAGGCCGGTGCCGCCTGCCACCGCCATGATTCTTGCGCCCTCCGGCGGGTCCACCGGAAGACCGTGGGGCCCGCGCACGTAGGCCACGGTGCCGGGGGCCAGGTCCATCAGGCCGTGGGTAAACACGCCCACATCGATCACCACCAGCGAAAAGGGGTCATCGGTGAGGGCGGAAAAGGGCTTTTCGCCGAGGCCAGGTATCCACAGGAAAATGAACTCGCCTGCCTGCACGTTGATCTTGCGGTCGAAGGTCAGCAGGGTGATGTCCTCGCACACCCGGCGGTTCTCCACCAGGGTGACCGGCTCGAAGTGCATATCGATGTCGTAGCGGATATGGGTCTCGGCCCGGTTGCGGTGGTAGTCCAGGTCCCCGGCCAGGGCCCTGAAATAGGCGCCGGTTTCATCGGTGGTCAGGCCGATCAGCGCGGAGCCAACCCCCACGATTGCTGCCCCCGCGTCGAAGTAAGCCCTCACATCGTCGGCGCTGCTCACGCCGCCGCAGCCGATGATGGGCACGTCGGTGACGGCGGCGATCTCGCGCACGCACTTCAGGCCGATGGGCAGGATGCCCTTGCCGGAGATGCCGCCGTATCCGTTGCTGAGCACCGCGTGGCCATGGGCGGAGGTGTAGCCCGGCCCCACGGTATTGATGGCGCACAGGCCGTCAGCGCCACCGGCGACGGCCGCGGCGGCGATCTCGGCGATATTGGGTGTGTTGGGGGTGAGCTTGGGAATGACCGGGATGTCCACCACCGCTTTCACCGCCGCCGTGATCTGGCGCACCAGCTCCGGGTCCTGGCCCATGGCCATGCCGTAGCCGCTGGCATGGGGGCAGGAGAGGTTCAGCTCCAGGCCGTCCGAGACCGGCGCCAGGATCTTCGCCACCTCGACGAACTCCTCGACCGAGCCGCCAAAAATGGAGGTGAGCAGGAAGCGGTCGGCGGGCACCCGCAACTGCGCCATCAGCTCGGCGGATTTTTCCGCCCCGGGGTTGGTCAGCCCGATGGCGTTGACGAAGCAGCCCGGCGCATATTGGCTCAGCACCGGCTCGCGGTTACCCAGGCGCGGCTGGAGGCCGATACTCTTGGTGGTGACCACCCCCACTTCCGGCATGTGGTCGAAGATGTACTGGATGATGGGGGTCGCGGTGGTGACGATACCGGAGGGGATGGTAAAGGGCCCGGAGAGGGTTTTGCCGAAAAAGTCTGTATTCAAGGGTGCGGGCTCGGGCATCGGTTGGCTGGCCGCACGAGTATACTGGTTTAGTCACCCCTGGACGACCTTGTCCCAGTAGTCGTCCACCCTGGCCTGGATGTCAGCGATCGCGGCGCTATCCCTGTGCGGGCTGAACAGGTGCGCGAAACGCCCCTGCAGGCGCAGGTAGTCCTCCACCGGCGCCCGTTCGCGGGGCACCCGGGTGTGAACCACCTCGCCGTCGATATACTCCTTCAGGGGCCAGATACCGGTCTTCACCGCCAGCCGGCCGATCTCGACCGAGTCCATCGGGTCGTAACTCCAGCCGGTGGGGCAGGGCGCCAGGGCGATGATCATGCGCGAGCCCCGCAGGTCGCGGGCTTTTTCTATTTTACGGGCCAGGTCCAGTGGCTCGCTGCCGATGACCGTGGCGACATAGGCCGGCCTGTGCGCGGCCCAGATCGAGAACAGGTCCTTTTTGTCGCCGGGGTAGCCGCCGTGGCCGGCGCTGGTGGACGTGATCGCGGCGTGGGGAGTTGCGCTGGAGTACTGCTGCCCGGTATTGCCATAGCCCTCGTTGTCGTAGCAGATATAAATGAAGTCCAGCTTGCGATCCATGGCGGCAGAGGTGGCGGACAGCCCCATGCCGTAGGCCGAGCCGTCACCGGTGAGAACTACCACGTCGAGGTCGTCGCCGGGCGGAAGGCGCCCCTGTTGCAGCAGGATGTCCAGCGCATCGCGCACGCCCTGGGCGCCGGCGGGGGCGGACGCCATGGCGGTGTACAGCCAGGATCCGCGGAATGGCGTGAACGGGTACACCGACAGCAGCGTCATGCAGCCGGCCGCGTTGACGAATACGGTCTTCTCGCCGAGGACGTCGTAGATCTGGTGCAGCGCCTCCAGGCCACCGCAGCCGGAGCACATGGGCGTGCCGGTGCCCAGCAGGTGGCTGGAGGGCAGGTCTTTCATTCGCTTGATGCGCTGTTCACTCACGGGGAGCCTCCCGGGCCGTGTCGCTGTCGCGGGTCGGCCCCTGCCGGGGGGCGGTGTCCTCTCGCTCCACCATGGCGATCGCCTGCAGCTTGCGGATTTCCCGCAGTTCGCCGGCGGTGTACAGCAGGCGCGGCGGGGGTACCGTGCCGCTGGCGATGGCCTGCCGGGTGACCGTTACCATGTGGTAGAACTCCTCGGGGCTGATATCGCGGCCGCCGAGGCCGCCGATAAAACTGGTGACGACCGGCGGCGCGCCGGGCCTGCCGTAGAGCGCGGCAAGCAGTTCGGTATAGAGGATGCCGCCCTGGCCCACGGAGAGGTTCTGGTCGATCACGATGACCCCCTGTTTGCCGGCGACCGCGGCTGTGACCCGTTCCGCGGGAAACGGTCGCAACAGTCGCGGCCTGACCAGCCCCACCTTCAGCCCGGCCTCGCGCAGGCGATCCACCGCCTCCCGGGCCTTGGTGGCGAAGGAGCCGATCATGTAGAACACAATCTCGGCATCGGTGGTTTTATAGCACTCCACCGCATCCCGCTGCCTGCCGAACAGGGTGTTGAATTCGGTGGCGACCTGCTCATGGACCGCAACGCCATTGAGTGCGGCGAGGTGGGCTTCGTAGCGAAAGTAGGAGTAGGGCCCGCCGCCCAGTACCGCCACCGCCTGGCTTTCCGGGGCGCTGGCGGCGAAGCGGATATTGCGGGGGTCAAAGGGCGGCAGGAAGCTGCGCACTTCCTCCATTTCCGGCACTGACACCGGCTCCCGGGTAAAGGACAGGTAGAAGCCGTCGAGGTTGACCAGCACCGGCAGTCGAATGGACGGATCCTCCGCCAGCCGGTACGCCATCAGCACGCTGTCCAGCACCTCCTGGCAGTCGGCGCAATGCAGTTGCAGGAAACCGCAATCGCGCGCCGCCATCACGTCATTGTGGTCCGCCTCGAGGGTAATCGGCGCGGACAGGCCGCGGGACACGTTCACCAGCACAAACGGCGCGCGCCACCCGGCCACCGTGTACAGCATTTCCATGGCATACAGCAGCCCCTGGCTGGAGGTGGCGGTGAACACCCTGACCCCGGTGGCGGCAGCGGCGCCGGCGGCGGTCAGCATCGAGTGCTCCGATTCCAGGGTAACCATCCGGCCCGGCATCGCGCCGCTGTCCAGCCAGGCGCCCAGGGTCTCGATGATCTCGGTTTGCGGCGTAATGGGAAAGGCCGGGATGTAGTCCACCGCGGCCAGGCGCGCGCCCCAGGCGGCCGCGGCGTTACCGGTCAGCAGTTGCGGCGGCATCGACACCTCCCGGGGTTGGCTGGAGTCTCTCGGACTGTTGCGCAAGGTGCTCGGGTACACCTGCGATCGCGTGCGGCGGGCATACCCCGACACAGACCATGCAGCCCTTGCAGTGATCGTAGTCGATGACCGGGATGTCGTCGGTCACCGCGATCGCGCCGTCGGGGCAGAACGTGCTGCACACCCACCAGCAGTGCTTGCAGTGGTCGTAGTCGATAACCGGCCGCATGGTGCGCCACAGGCCGGTGCGGACCTCCACGCTGTTGGCGGAGGCCCGGATATCCGGGGCCGCCACCCGGGCATCGTCAAAGGGCAGTTCAATCCAGTCGGGCACGCCGTAGTCGGCAGCGGCAACGGCAATCCCTTCGGCCACCGTTCCCTGCCAGGCGGCCATGGCGTCGAACGCCGCCAGGGCGCCTGCCTGGTTCTTTGCCACGATGTCAGGCCCCAACTCGGCCAGTTCACCGGCAATGGCCTGCAGCAATATCTGGCGCTCGATCACACCCAGCAGGCGAGCGGCCGCGCCGGCGCAGGTGGCGCCGACGTGGGGCAACTCGGCCCGGTCCTCCACCTCTGCCCCGGCTGGCAGAATCAGCAGGCGGGCAGCGAGATTCAGCCGGTGGCGCCAGGTGTCGGCCGATTCGTGGGAGTTCACCAGCACCACAGTGTGGGCGTCTATACCCTGCAGGGTCCCGGCCGCGGGCACTGCCAGCAGGGTATCGTCCGCTACCACCACGAGGTCCGGGCGGTAGATGGTGCCCCGTTCGTTGATAGTTTCCCGGGCGGCGCGCACGCTGGAGAAGATGGGGGCGCCGCGGCGCTCCGCGCCGTACTTGGGAGCATCCTGGACAATGTAACCCGACTGGAACAGGGCCGTGCCGAGCACCCGGCTCGCCATCTTGATGCCCTGGCCGCCGCGGCCGTGGATGCGTATCCGGTACATGTCAGTCCCGGGCGCCCTGAGCGGGCATCAGAACAGGCTCCAGCGCCGCAGGGCCATGGCCCGCCGCACCCGGCGCGCGGCCATGTCCTGCGCCGCCTGCCGCGGCAGGCAATTTTCCTTGCGCACGATATCGAGCACGCGGCGCACGTTGTAGGTCAGTTTTTCCTCGATGGTCTGCATGGCGGCCGCCTCAGTGGCGCCCTGGTATTCCATGGCGGCGCAGATCACCCCGCCGGCGTTGGCGATGAAGTCCGGGATGCACAGGACGCCGCGCTCGTGCAGGCGCTTCTCCGCGCCGGGGGTCATGGGGATATTGGCGCCTGACACCACCATGCTGGTGCGCAGGCGATCCACGTTGTCCTCGCGGATCACGTCCGGCCGGGCGGCGGGAATCCAGATGTCACAGGGCACGTCGATGATGGACTCGGCATCGCCGGTGGTGACACCCTGGCCCGCGGGGTAATCGATCACATTGCCGCCGGCCTCTTTCAGCGCGAGCAGCTTGCCCACGTCCAGGCCATCCGGGCAGCTCACAGTGCCGCGAACGTCCGCGGCCGCCACGATGATGGCGCCCTCCGCCGCGAGGAAGCGGGCCGCGTGCTTGCCCACGGCGCCGAAACCCTGCACCGCCACCCGCGCGCCGGCCAGCGCGCGCTGCTGGAATTCGCAGGCCACCCGGGTCGCGTGCAGCAGGCCCCAGCCGGTGGCGCCGATCTCGTCCAGGGGAATGCCGCCCAGTTCCCGGGGCAGGCCGACGGCGCGACCGATCTCGTCCCGCACCCAACCCATGCAGCGCTCATCGGTGCCCATGTCGGGGCCGAAGATATACTGCTCGACCTCGGCCAGCGCACAGGCAAAGGCACGGATCAGTTCTTCTTTCTGCTTCAGGGGCATCGCCGGGTCACCGTAGAGCACCGACTTGCCACCGCCGTGGGGCAGGTCCGCAGCGGCGTTCTTAAGGGTCATGGCCCGCGCCAGCCGAAAGCACTCCTGTGTGCTGACATCCGGCGCCATCCTGACCCCGCCGATCGACGGACCCCGGGCCACGTTATCCACCACCAGCGTCCCCCGCAGGTTGATAGAGGGCTCGTACACTTCAATGATCTTGAAGGGGCCCAGGTCGTCGTAGGTGATGCTGGTCATGGTGCTCTCCCGTCGCACATCGCTTGGCAGGTAGCCAGGCGCTGCAGTGATACGGCCCAACTCTAGTACGCTGGCCCCGTGTTTGGTGTCGCGTTTCGAGCCTGTGGTGACTTATTGCGGTGCGGGTTGATTTAGGTCAACACAATATCCGGGGATGAGCGGTTGATGAACGCAGGCGCCTTACTGCGGGCCATCGATTCGCCGCGGGTTTCTTTACTTGGGGACAGTTTACTGATTACAGCCTCGCCTAATTCTGCTATAAATCGGCTGGATTAAACCGGAAATTGAACAGCTTGAGAAAAGTCCTTTTCATAGCGCTGCTTTTTACCTGCATTAACGCCGGGGCATCGAATTTCCCCCGGCCAGCGGTCCTGGAGCCGGCTGTCAAATTCTGGACCAGGGTCTACACCCAGGTCACCACAGACCAGGGTTATATCCACGACGCCGTCCATATGTCGGTGGTCTACGAGACCCTTGACCTGCCGCCCTATGCCAGCAATACCGAGCGCGGCAGCATCGTGACCCAGGCCAAGTTTCGTACTGTGAAGGCACTGAACGCCATTGCCCGGGGCAAGCGCAGCAATCTCACGGAGACCGAGGCCAGGGTGCTGGCTGCCTGGCCCAAGGGAACGTCGGCGAAGACCTTCGCCACGGCAGCGGATAATGTCCGCTTCCAGCTCGGGCAGTCGAACCGGTTCCTCGAGGGGTTGGTGCGCTCGGGGCAGTACCGGTCGCATATCCGCACCGTGCTCACCGAGCACGGCCTGCCGCTGGAACTGGATGTCCTGCCCCACGTCGAGTCCTCCTTTAACCCCTCGGCCTGGTCCAAGGCGGCAGCGGCCGGCATGTGGCAGTTCATGCCCGTCACCGGGCGCGAATTCATGCGCGTGGATTCGTTGCTGGACGAGCGCATGGACCCCTATATCGCCACCTATGGCGCGGCAAAACTGCTCAAGCGCAATTATCGCATCACCGGCACCTGGCCCCTGGCGCTCACCAGCTATAACCACGGCACCGGTGGTGTGACGCGCGCTGCACGCCAGGTGGGAACCACCGACATCGGCACCATCGTGCAGAAATACAAAGGCGAAGCGTTCGGCTTTGCCTCCCGCAATTTCTACGCGTCCTTCCTGGCAGCGCTGGAAGTGGATCGCAACGCGAAGAAATACTTTGGCCCCGTCAAGTTCGATGTGCCCACCAATTACGATGTCGTAGTCGCGCGGGACTACATTTCCGCCCGGGGGCTGGCGCAGCAGGCTGGCATCAGCATGGACGAGCTCAAGCAGCACAACCCGGCCCTGCGGGACCCGATCCTGAGCGGCGAGAAATACATTCCCAGGGGGTATGAGATCCGGCTGCCCCGGAACGAAATCAAGCAGCCCCTGGACCAGCTGATTGCCGCATTGCCCGCGAATGCCCGCTTCAGCAACCAGAAGCCCGACGTGCTGCACAAAATCGTACCGGGTGATTCCCTCTCCACCATCGCCAGGCGCTATGGCACCACCGTGTCGAAGCTGATGGCCCTCAACGGCCTGCGCACCAACAATATCCGTGCCGGCAAGACCCTGGTCCTGCCCGGCAACTCGGTGGCGGTGGAGCCGACGGTCGCCAGCCGCGGCACCTCCGCGTCGCAAAGCGGGCGCAGCAAGGAATACGTGATCCAGCGCGGTGATTCCCTGTGGAGCATCGCCCGGCGCTTCAATGTGTCCGAGCGCCAACTGGTGGCCTGGAACGGCATTGCCAACAAGAGCCACATCAAGCCCGGCCAGAGACTCAAGGTGGCCAGCTCCAGCTGAACCAATTTCTATTTGGTTGCGGCTTCTTCTACTTTTTCGCCGGCTTTCTGCATATCTTTACCGACACCGCTCACGGTGTTGCATGCAGTTAATACCAACATCATCGAGGTCACAAACAACACAGAAGATAACCTTTTCATAAACGCTCCTGAGCAAAAGAATTAATAACGCATCAAAGTGGACTTACCAAAGGGGCTCTCAACCAGATCAACCGCAAGTTGGCCAGTACGGTTATGTGCATCGAAAGCTGGCCTTAATTCTACTATATCTAAGGTGCCCATTGAGACGGCATCGGCAACTATTTCCAGCGCCAGAGGGGGCTTTCCTGCTTAAGGATGGTCGAGCTGGAGGATGCGCCCGGGGTGATGCGAGCGGTGTAGGAGCCCGGAATTCTGGCTTGGCAGTGTAAGTGCCCGGATGGGATAATCACGCTGGCTTGTTATCTGGAAAGTTATCCCTGTGACCGTGAGATATCCCCTGGGCCATGATACCGAAGGTCGGCCATATGCTGAGTTGATGGACCTGCCCCACCTTGAAGACCAGCGGGGAAGCCTGTATCCGCTTGATTTTCAGGCCCTGCCCTTCGCTCCCCGGAGGTTGTTCGTCGTGAATGCCGTACCGGTCGGTACTGTCCGGGGGCGCCATTCCCATAAAAGCCAGCTTCAGGCCATTGGTTGCCTGACTGGTGCCATCCAGGTGGAACTGAAAGTGGCCGCGAGGTCGGCTTCAGTCGTTCTTGATCAACCCGGCAGACTGCTGCTGATACAACCCGGTGTCTGGACCTCGCAAAAGTTCATCGAGGAACACAGCGTAGAACTGGTGCTGGCGAGCGGCGCGTACGACCCCGAGGATTACTCCCGGTAATGTCGACCCGGCTGTGAACAGTAATAGCAGGAGAAAGCCCAGGGTCGCAATTCTCGGTGGCGGCATTATGGGGTGCTGCACTGCCCTGCTGCTCGCCAGGCGTGGCGTGGAAGTCGTTTTATTCGACAGGGAGCGGGCGCTGCTGCAGGGTGCCAGCCGCTGGAATGAGGGCAAAATCCACCTGGGTTTTCTCTACTCGGGGGATCGCGGGCTGCATACGGCGAAGGAGCTGTTGACGGGTGGTCTGCTGTTTCGGCCCATCGTGGAGGAACTGCTTGAAACCCGGCTGGGCACTATCACCTCGTCACCCGATCTGTATCTCGTGCACAAGGATTCGATTGCTTCTGCAGAGGATACCGGTCGCTATTTCAAAGCGCTGACGGAGATGGTCCGGCAACATCCGCTGGCTGGCCATTACCTTGAGGACGTAAGGCTTGCAGCAACCACGGAGCTTGGCAGTCGGGAGCTGGGTGTCCAGGTGGATGCCTCGCGTTTCCAGGCCGGATTCTCCACACCGGAGAAGTCCGTATGCAGCCAGGAAGTGGCCGACTCCCTGGCTGCCGCGGTACACCTGGAGCCGCTGATCCAGTGCCGGCTTGGAACAGAGATCCTGGGTGGGAGTCAGGTCCGCGACGCAGGTCGTGATGGCTATCTTCTGGCCACCAGCGCGGGAGAGGAGGGCTCGTTCACGGTGGTGGTAAATGCCCTTTGGGCCGGTCGCCCGGTAATCGACCAGAGTATGTCGCTCGATAACCTCTGCAACCCGAGCCTGCGCTACAGACTCTCACTATTCGTGGAAACGGACCGGGTGCTGAATATACCCTGTGCGGTGATCTGCACCGGGCCTTTTGGCGATATAAAGAATTACAACGGCTCCAGGTTCTACCTGTCCTGGTACTCCAGCGGGCTGGTGTACTCCAGTGACGATGTCAGGGTCCCGAACTTGGCCCGGTTGGGCGTCTTTGATGAGGAACGGATCATTGAGGACACATTCG